>CAKOJI010000005.1 GCA_934089255.1 uncultured Bacilli bacterium
TGATACTAGCTAAAATTTACTCAAATTCTTTTTACTTAGTTTTCAAAGATCATTCCGCACTTTTCGTAAGTGCATTAATAATATACCAAATTTAACAACAAAATGCAAGCAAATATTTAAAGTTTTTTTAATTTTATTAAAACAAATTGTTTTTTTATGCATTTTTTTCGGTACATGTATTAGCATACAATAATTATATTCTTTTGTAAATAAAAAGTTGATAAAAATTAAAAAAAACTGAAAATTTGTTTCAGTTTAATACAAAATGGTAGTCTGTACGGGTTTCGAACCCGTGAATACGAGCTTGAGAGGCGCGCGTGTTAAGCCACTTCACCAACAGACCGTTATAAATGCCAATAAGACATTTATAATTTTATCATATATTTTTATTTCCTACAATATCTAATATTTCCAATTTAAACTAAAATCAACGTGGTACCATTTTCTATGTCAGTTTCATAAATGAAACTGTTTAAATCATATTTTTCACCAGTATCTCTATTATATAAGTATAAATTGTATTTCTCTAATAAATTATTATTAGTTAAATTTATCAATATTTTATTTATAATTATTATACTTTCTGCAATAGTTAAATTTTTGGATATATCAATATTATATTCTTCGTAAAGATTTGGAACTATAAGTTCAATATTATATTCTTTATTCATTTTCTTCCTCACTATAATTTATTAATTTAACTTTATATATATTACTATTTTCAATTACAAAGCCAAATTCATTTGTTGTAGGATTTCTATATTCTCTAGGTATACGATTAATTTTTATACACATTTGATCGTATATACCGTTTCCTATCCAAATTCCTTGCATATTATTAATATTACTTCTGTAGAATTCTTCAAACTCTAATTTTTTTATGTTAGTTGATGTATCTACTATAAGCGAACAAAATGATTCGCTTGAATTTATCTTTTTTAAGATGTTACTAAATTTTTGTTTTTCTTTTAGATCAAATTCACTATATATATCATTTAAGCCTATAAATATTATATAATTTTTTTCTAAAGTTTTATTCAGTGCTAAGACGTCATCTAATTGTGATAAATATTTTATATAATTATTATTTATTATTTGGCTTTTATTGTCAAAGATTTCTATCTTTTTATACGAACTAAAAATAAATATTTTATTATTTGAAAAACTATAAATATTTTTTTCTAAATCTTTATAAAATTTTATCAATGGTTCAAATTCTAAACTAGTTATTATTGATATTTTTTCTTTTTTAAAATTATAATTTATAATATTTAGTGTGTTTTCATCTATTCCAATTGGAAGTGTATAATTGTTTTGTAGATAAGGTTTTATTAAATCGTACGTTACTTTTTCTGGTAAAGTTGGAATTCTAAAAGCTTTATTCTTGTAAATACCACATAAATATTTGCATAAATTTTCTATTGATGTCTTATTGTCTTGTTCACTTGAAATATACGCTGTTTGAAATTCATAAATATTTTCTAGTTTTATTAATCCCCTACCATATATGTTTGATGGATATACATTAACTTTGCTCCCTAGCAAACTGTTGTAATCATATTTATCTTTTAAGCATAGTGTAATTATTCTTTTAAAACTTTGGGTAAGTTTTATTCTTAAATTATTTGTATTATTTGTTGTAACTATAAATATAATTCCATATCTATTACATTCTCTAAAGATTTTAATAAATTCTTCTTGTATATTATCGTAATTTTCAAATAAATTTTCTAAAACATTAATTTCAACAATTATTATTGGTAATTTTCTATCTGTTTTTCGATTATAATCTATAAAATTTATAGAAAGATGTGATAATATTTTTTTTCTTTCTTCTATTATTTGCTTTAAATATTTGACTAAATTGTTAATTTTCTCTTTATCGTTTATTAATACAACATCTCCAACTTGAGGAGCATTTGCATAGTTTAGAAGTAATTCCGCACCAAAATCTAGTATGTATATGTTAATTTCATCTGGAGAATATCTTTCAATTAAATCATATGTTAAGGTTTGTAATATTAATTCTTGTCCACTATCAATTTGACCATAAATTATGGTATTTCCTTCTTTTAATAATTCTAAATTTACTGTTCCTTTTTCTTGTTTATCAGGTGCATCATATTCTCCAAAAAAGCAGTTGATAGTATCTGTTTTTTTGATGTTATATTTTTGTATTAACTCATTTCTATATATCTTACTACCTATTAAAGTTCTCCATAATCCTTTTACAGAAATATTATTTTCTTTTGCATATTCTATAATTCTTTTTACTATATTATTTACTATTTTACCTTGCCCTATACCAGTTTTTTTATTTATAGAAGAGTTGCTTGCATATATTGTTCCATATTCGTTAATAAAATTTAAAGTCTCGTATGTGTTTTCATTGGTATCTTTTTTAATATATTCATTTTGAGAATAAGCTGATTGTGCTTTTAAAAATAATTCGTTATATCCTACTTGTATATAAAATCTTCCTGGTTCTTTAATCATAGCAGCATTTGAATTTTTTAGCATGTCATTTGAATCAGATTTGTCTTGTACTTTTAAACATATTCTAAATCTTGAATTACTCCATATTTGATCATCAACAACGCCACTTGGTTTTTGTGTAGATAATATTAAATGAATTCCTAATGACCTACCTATTCTTGAAATTGAAATCAATTCTGTTATGAATTCTGGATTTTTAGCTTTTAATTCTGCAAATTCATCACTTATAATAATTAGATGACTTAATCTTTCTATATCATTATTCATATTATAAAGATGTTCATATTTATATATATCTATATTTCCTTCATTATATTTTTTACTTACTTCTGCAAATATTTTTTGTCTTCTTTTAATTTCACTTTTTAGTGAAATTAGGCTTCTATTTATTTCATTCTCATCTATGTTTGTTATTATACCAACAACATGTGGTAAAACCATTCCAATATTTGAATTATAAAATGTGTTAGCAAGTCCTCCACCTTTATAATCTATCAAAACAAATTGTACTTCTTCAGGACTGTAGTTTACTGCTAAAGATAATATATAAGTGATTAATAATTCTGATTTCCCGCTTCCGGTCATTCCAGCTACTAAACCATGAGGGCCGTGTGAATTTTCATGTAAATTCAAATTGAATATTTGTCCATCTTCATCTATTCCTATTGGAACGCTCAAAGATTTTTCAGTTGTATTATTGTTCCATCTTCCAATTATATTTAAAGATTCTATATCTTCGCAATCATACATTTCTAAAAAATCATATTTGGTAGGTAAATTGAATTTTTTTTCAAAAGACTCTAAATATGTGTTAGATAAAATTTTATAACATTTTTCAAAATCGTATTTAGTTGCATTAGCTTTAAAATTTATTTCAGTATAATTTTTATTTACATTGGAAATTAGTTTTCCTTTTCCTTCTTCAATATAAATGAAATTATTACACTCACTTGGTAAATCATCTAATTTTTCTGCACAATATAATACAGTCATATTTAAATTATTACTGTTTTTTATTATTTCATTTATTATTGGTGTTTTCTTTGTTTGGATTATATCATCTACGATAATAATATAATTAGTATAATCATTATTTTTTTCACTATTAATTTCTCTTTCATTAAATTCTGTATCTAAATAATTTATAATTTTCCCATACGAAACATCATCACTAGCTATAAATCTTATGCTTTTGTCCTCATTCCATACATATGGTAACGATAAGTATCCATTCCATTTATTTTTTCTTGTTTTATTAGTTAAAATTACTATTTTTAAATCATCATAATAACATGTAGCAAATGTTTTAATTAATAAATTATTTAGATAATTATTAACTAACTTACTTTTTCCTATTAATCCAACTACATTATTATTAAAATCGAAAATTATTGGTGCTTCTTTTATAAAAGCTGTTTCTTCTTTTAATTTTACTAGTTGTATTCTTAATTTATCTCTGTCTATTGTAAAATGTTCTTCTGGAATATTAATTTCTATTTTTGGTTGAACGTTTCCTGTTCCAAGAGAAAAAGTTAAAAAATCTTCTATTCCTTTTTTTCTTTCCCATAAAGAATTTGTTCTGTTTTCTATTATCTCTTTCGATTTATTTACATCATAAAAATTGTCAAGTAATATTTGTTTTTGAAAATCAATTTCTTCTAATATTTTTCTTTTTTGTTCATAAATATAATCTTTGTATTCTTCTATTCTCTTTATTTCTCTTTTACTCTCTCGTCTTTTATTATAAGCATGTGACAAGATTGGATATGCTATCATTGCTAATATCATACATCCTGATACTATTAAACTTGGCATACTTTCTTCCAAGGTTCTTTCTTTTAAAGTTATTGAATTTATTACGTTTGCTGATGATACAATAGAAGTCATACTCATTAGTAACATAGGAAGCATTGTATACATAATGGGCATTCTTTCTTTCAATTCTTTAGGACTAGGTGCATCTATTTGAAATCTCTTTACTTCAATTTTTCTCTTTATTTTAGGAGTGCGCTTAAAATAGTTTTCTTCCAAAGATAAATTATTATTTTTTTTTATAAGATTTTCATAATTTATTTTTTTATTTTCTATAATTTCACTTGTATTATAATTTGCAGTAACTTTATCTGAACTATAGAATATTATTACCATAGAATTTATTAAAGTAAAGTAAAAGCCATCATAAAACACTAAGTCTCCATTTTTAATATTTTGATTACTATATGCATCATTGTTAATGTATATTTGTGAGATTAATTCCTTAGTTTCTAATGTAAATTCATTATTAACGTTTTTAGTTAATTTTATTTCTGCTTCTTGATTTTCTTCATTTAATAATTTTAAATTGCTATCCACAAAATATTTTCCTGCTATAACTAGACTGTCGGTTTTGTAATTATAATATTTTGGTACATTGTCTATTTCAATGAATGAGTAGATAATTATTTTTTCATCTTGTTCTATATTGTAAATATAAATTTTGTCTGTTTTGTTTAGTATTTTCTTATCTAAAAATGAGTTAGTAATATCGGGTGTTTCTAATATTTTATATTTCTTATTAGATGTTAATATGTAATTATTATTTTCATACTGTATACTGATTGTTTCATGACCATTGTATGTTTTTAATTTTAAATTTAATAATTCGTTTTTATTTATATTAATAACATTTATATTATTCTTATCAGCAATAAATATTTTCATATTTTAAACACTCCTTTATTATCTACATTATAACTTAAAATTATATTTAAAACAATCGTAAAATTAAATGTGTTAATTTAAATTTTATTCAAATTAAAAGGAGTGTATTTTTAACACATTCCCTTTATACTTTATTTATATCTATTTCCGGAACTTGTAATCATGTTGGTACTGTAATTAGTAACCGCATTACCATTAAAAGATAAATATTTGTTATTTCTTATACCATTTAAAGCATCGGAAACAGCTGTTTTTACTGCTGCTGGACTTTTTCCATTAAGATATTGAAGGTATCGTTTGTCAACTAGTACAGAAAATTGACTTGGAACAAGTTGATCTCTTACGTTCGGTCCAAATTCACTTGACCATTTTTCTGAATCACACCTGTTTAAAATTACACTGGCTACACCTAGTGCATCATCTGGTGATTTATCAGATTCCGCAGAAACTACTGCGCATAGAAAATCGTAATCAGTTTCATTTAGTTCATATGTTTTATTACCAGTTGTTACTGTAAAGCCTGTTGCTTGATTTGATTTATAATTTTTAGATTCAGTTTTAGAATTTGACGTCTCCTTATGTTCATCAGATGTTTTATCGCTGTTCAAAGAACTTGTATTTTGAGTTGTGGTTTGATTTTTTGCTTTGTTTGGTATCTTTATTTTTTCACCAGTATATATTAAATTTGCATTTTTTATATTATTTGCTTCTTGTAATTCTTTAACACTCACACCTGTTGCAGCTGCTATAGCACTTAATGTATCTCCTTTTTTTACTGTATATTCAGTTGTTTTATTATTTGTACTTTCATTAGATGTAAATGAATTGATATCAATTTTTTTTGCGTTACCTTCTTCAACATACTCAATTTTTAGTGAGTTTTGTAAGTCTGTATGGGTATTTGTAACTTGATCAAATAATGTTACAGTATTAGTTATTTTTTCTTTCATATGGTTTAAATTTGATAAAATACTATTTCTAGCGTCTTCAAAATTAAAATCTGTAGCAGTTAAATCGTAACCCGTAACGCTTGCAACCGTTTCGTCTACTTCTCCAATTAATGTATTTATCTCTGTTTTTATACTCTCGACTGCTTCACAATCTAATATAAATTTATTCATAAAATTACCTCTTTTCTACTTAATACTTGTTTGATGTACCAAACCTACAAATTTACTAGGAACATATCTTCTAATTGTACGTGTTGCTAATTTGTTTAAAGCATCTGTGCCATTAAATGTTTGTTTATGATAGTGACAAGCACCCTTTGAGTTTGGGTCTCCTGTCATATTCCCCTCTGATATTTCTACAGAAATAACTTTTCCATTGCTATCTCTTTTTAAATTTTCAACAACAGCTACATGACCGTATGCTCCATAAGCCCACGATA
The DNA here is from genome assembly GCA_934089255.1 of uncultured Bacilli bacterium. Taxonomy (GTDB): domain Bacteria; phylum Bacillota_I; class Bacilli_A; order RF39; family UBA660; genus UMGS1124. The sequence goes on from CAKOJI010000005.1 coordinate 6,587, forward strand.
TTGTATCGCCTACTCTGATATCATTAATGTTTTCTGAAGTTTCATAACCTGCTTTTTTTCCCATACGATAAAAATCTTGTCCATTGCCCATATTTCCAGTTAAAATTTTAGTACCGTTTACTTCGGCAATTTCATTAAATCTTCCATATGCGTAACCAGTGCATTGATTTATGTTTCCCGTTCCAGCATTTCCACCTATCGCATACCAATTATCTTTACCAAACCATTTAGTTGGCGTTCCTTCAGTAGTGATTGGGTTGGTATTTCTTTCGGGAATTTTTATTTCCAATATGGAACTAATTTTTTTTGCATTTATTGATTCTAGTAAAGAATTTATTTCTTTTTTTAATTCAGTTAAGTTTGTATTATTCCCGTTAATTTTATTTTGATAATACTTTTTTTCAGAGTCATTTTCTGTCTTATTCATTTCAATATTAAATCTAATATTTTCTGATTCATATTCTTTGTATTCTTCATATTTTGATATTACTGTTTTAAATTCATCAAACATTCCTAGCAATTTATTCATTAGTTCATCATTAAAACTCTTGCAAATTGTGTATGCATTATCTCTAGATTTCCCTTCCCATATATTATTATTTCGAATGGATTCTATGCTATTGCTGTAATTAGAAAAACATTTTTCTATTATATCTCTGCTATTTTGAATTGTTGACACTGAAATCATATGGCATACCTTCTTTACTTTTTGTAATATTTTTTTATAACATAATTATACTGATTAATCTTAAATTATTCAATATTATATTAAAAGGAGTGTAAATCTAAAATTTGCAGATTTACTCTCCTTTAATTTTTTTGTTGTTCGTTTAATTATTTTGAATTAAATCCGATACATCTTTATCTGTAGCTTTGTTTTTAGCTGTCATTTCATAAATGTAATTTTTCATTTTAATGACCTTTGCATAAAAATCTTCATATAATTGTCTTTTTTCTTGATAACTGCCATTTGAAACATCTGCTCCTGAACTTTGCCATGCATCACCATATAAACGACTCATATTGTTATCTATTTCGTTGAAAACTGACATAAATTTATCAGCAATTGTTTTAATCTCGTCAGCTAATGCTGACGCTTTATCATAATCTTTAATTTCAAACATCATACTTGGTTTCCTCCTTAATTAAATAAATTTTTAGCTTGTGAAGCATTTTCTTCTTCAGTTGATGCAAATCTTTTTGAACCTTCAACTATTGTTTCTCCCAATATTGTTAAGATACTTTTAAATTCTCTTAGATTAGTAATCTGCTTTTCAACTTCTGTATTAAACGTACTTGCTGCCTCACCATTCCAAATAGTCATTAGTTCACTTACTTTTGATTGTAAGTTACCTATTTCGTTATCAAATTCTTCTGCATTAGTAATTGTATTGTTTCCTTGAGTACGAAAATCATCACTATCCACATGTAATCCTGACATCATACTTATTCCTCCTATCTTTATTTAATTATATCATTTTTATTTTATTTATAATGTTTTTTCTGTATATTTTACTAAAACTTTACACTTTATTTTTTATTTTTAAAATCAAATGATAATTCTTCTATATCTTCTATTTCTGTATTATTTAGTATACCTATAGGTGTAATTGTAAATTTTTCATCATATTCTATTTTTATTGTATTTTGTATATCTGTATGTGTAGTTATCACTTTTTCTAACAAATTTATTGTATTGTGTATTTTATTTTCAATATTATTTATATTTGTAATTATTGCTTTTTTAACTTCTAAAAAATTAAATTCATTATTATCCTCTAGCTCATATTCATTTATTGATGATTCTACGTCTAAAACTTTATCTTTCAAATTATTTAAATCTGTTTCTATTAATGATATTGCTTCACAATCCAAAATAAATTTTTGCACTATTTTTCATACCAATCTTCAAGGCTAAATGCTTTATAAGCATCGTCGCCATAGCTTTTGTAATTTTTTTTAGATAATACTATACCTGATTTAGTTGCTTTTGCTTCTGCTACTATAAATTCTTCTTTTTCTTTGTTATTTTCTACGACAACTACAACATGACCACTATTTCCTTTGTTTCGAATTAATAAATCTCCTGGTTCTGCATCACTAAATTTTTCTTGTTTATTACTTAATCTGCTCTCTAATGTCCTTGTATCAGTTACGGCAAATTTTCTAGTTGACCCTTCATTCACTATGTAACTTGCAAAACTACTACAATCTACTCCGTTTAAAATGTCATCTGTACTCAAAACATCTTTATTATGTCCACCACCAAATACATATGATAACTTATAATTTTTATCAGCTGCTAATTTTATATACGCTAGAGCAATATTAACAGATTTTTCACGTCCTTTATAATTATCTTCTATTTCTTTTATGAAATTATTTATATAATTTTCTTCATAGAACTCTTTTAAATTCTTTTTTCCTAGAATTGGCAAACCGTTTAGGCTTTCTAATAATTCATTTGCGTTTATATTACATATATTACTTGCTATTTTTTTATTTATTATATCATCTATAAGTTGTTGTATTTGATTTTTTAAATTGTTTAAATTATTATTCTTCTCATTTAAAATATTAGTATATGCAAGTTTTGTTACATCAAGTTCTGTTTCATTTATCAATTTATTATAATTGACTATTTGTTTTTTTGTATCTTCATATGTCATATATAAATCACAAATATTAGATAAATCTTCATATTGTTGAAGTACTGGCCCTTCATATTCGTTTATAAATTCTAATGCCACTTTATATGCATTATCCCTAGATAAGCCGCTCCATATATTTAAATTATTGTCATTTATATTTTCTAAATTATTTTTATAATTATCAAATATTTTTTTTATAGTTTCTTTGTCATTTGTAATAATTGATTTTTTCATGGTTAAAATACACCTCTAATATTGTTTGAAACATTTTTATCGGTATTTTTATAATTATCACCTACCAATTCAAATAAATTTGCTGTTCTTCTAAAACTTTCTATCGTTATTGGTATGTTTTTTTTTGTTTTTTCACGCCATTTGCTTATTAAATCTTCTGAAATAGGTCCAATAAACCAATTATTTTGGACTAGTTTATTTATCTCCCAATCACTATCAGATAAAATTGTGGCGATATTTTCTGCTGCTTTTTCATTAATTGATTTTCCCTTGATAAAAATTTCATAATCATTAAAAAAGAATTTTGACATATTTATTTCCTCCTATATTTTTAAACTAGCTAATGAATTTTCTGCTTCTTCAATTTTCTGACTAGTAGATCTTAAGAATTCACTAGTTTGTTTAATATAATTTTTAGTAACTTCTATTTTTTCCATTTGATTGTTAATTTTTTCTACAGCAGCGTTTTTAGCATCTCCACTCCACTGTGATAAAGCATCACTAGAATCTTTATAGTAATTATTTAGTGCAGTTTCTAATTCATCATATTTGCTATTTAAATTATTTATTGTCTTTTGTATTCCATCAAAATCACATATATATTTGCCCATTTTAAACCCTACTTTCCATTTTTATTTTACTATTATTAAATTGTTTTATCAACAAATTATATATTTAACTTTACACTTTTTGAATATATATTGAATTTAAGTTAATAATAATATTAAAGGAGATTAGATTTATGTTAATAATTGTAGGTTCAAGAAGAAATGGTAATTCTTTAAAACTAGCTAATATAATTAAAGAAGAACTTGGAAAAGAAAGAATTAGTACTAATATAATTATCCCAGGAAATCAAAAGATTCATATTTGTACTGGATGTATGGATTGTGATAAAGATGGAGTATGTGACTTTACTGATGATATGAAGTCAAATATTGATTTAATTAAAAATGAAGATACTCTTTTATTTATTACACCTACTCGTTGGAATATTTTAAGTGGAGACTTGAAAATTTTTATAGATAGATTAAATCCTTTATATTCTAGATGTAGTTTAAGGGGTAAAAAAATGATTAGTGTTTCAATTGGTTCTAAGGATGATAGTTTGTATAGCACTGAAGCCGCTTTAACATCTTTAAATAGTTTTGCTGAATCAGCTGGAATGTCTGTTATATTAGAAATGAAATTTCATAATTGTTTAAAAAGTGATGATATTTTATCTCACCAATATGAGATAGATGAATTCATAAATTCTATAAAAGAAAAAATAAAGTGTTAGGCTTTATTTTTAAATACAAATAATTTGCTTATAATATAGTTTCCAATAATAACAAAAACTTGAGAAATTATTTTTCCTATCTTATCATTTATATGTAACGTACTTACTAATATAAACATAGTAAGCATATCTAATAATAAAGTTGATATTCTTGATGCAACAAAGTTCGTTGCTTCTTTTTTTATGTTTTTCTCTTTACTTTTAAATACATAGATTCTATTAGTTACGTATGCAAATGCTACTGATATTATCCAAGATATTATATTTGCACATTGTAGTTCAAAATTGTTTGAGGGATCTAAAAATGTTTTTACACAAATATAATATACTATTAAACTTACTAGCGTTGTAAGCCCGCCTACAATTAGATAATTCCATATTTCTTCGTTTTTATGATAAATACTCCAACCCCAATTCCAAAATTTTTTAATAATGTTGGGTTTCTTTTTTTTATACTCATTATAGTCAATAATATTATTCTTTTTTACTACATAAGATTTTTTTGCTACATTTAATAATGGTCCATCTGCTACTATATCATCTGAATACATTTCATATATAATATCATTAGGATATTTAGTTTCTATTAATCTAACTTTCTCTGAACCGTGACAATTTATTCCATGATATTTTCCTGTAGTTTTATCTATGGGAGATGCAAATAAATCTAATATATTAAATTTTTCTTTAATTGGAATAAGTAAGAATTCTGGGCTTGCAGATGCAATAATGTCATTTTTGTGAGTTTTTTTGTCTTTAAAAAATGGTTTTATTTTATAGTTATGTGTTTCCAAAAATTCTTCTATTATAATATCTATATTCTTAAATTTATTTAGTGGACTGAAAAATACTTCTTTCATTTTTTCTTTATTAATTAATTTCATCTTATACTTTAATAAATATATAAACATTTTTGGTAACATAAATAGTATTGTTTTATCTTTTTTTATTAAAAATTTTATAAAATCTATTGAAGAATCTCCATCATATATTGTTCCATCAAAATCATAAACTGTTAATTTCATTTTATCTTATTCTCCTTTGTGATATTATAACACGTATAATGTAGATAAGTAAATTTAACTTTTTTATTATAAAGTATTTACCATTAATAATAATTAAAGATATATTTAATTTAAAAATGTTGATAAATTCTTACTTATCAACATTTCTATATATTTTTTCTTTAAATATTACTATTAAGAAACGTATGTTATGTTTTATAAATCTTATTAATCTTTTAGGTTCACTAGTAATTCTATATAACCATTCTAAATTAAATTTTATAAATATTCTTGGTGCACGTTTTTTTGAACCACTTAGTACGTCAAATGAGCCACCTACTCCAATCATTATTCCTTTTTTTATATCATTTATATGATTATATATTAATTTTTCTTGTAATGGGATTCCTAATGCAATCATTATTATGTCTGGTTCTAGTAATTTTATGTAGTTCATTACATTATCTTTATCTTTAATATATCCGTTAGTTGCACCTACTAGATTTATATTTGGATATTTAGTTTCTATAACTTTTGTTAATTTATTCAATACTTCTTCGCTAGCACCAAATAGATAAACTTTATATTTATTATCATCTGCTAATTTTAGTAAATGTTCTGCAATATCTATTCCACTTATTCTTTCTTTTACATTTTTTCCTAAAAAGTTTGCTGTTTTTACAATGCTTATTCCATCAGGTACTATTAGATTATTTTTATCATATAACATATCGTTTATAGATTTATTAATCTTACTTAACATATATGTTTCTGGGTTTGCTGTTATTATGAATTGTTTTTCTCCTTTTTTTAATTTATTTTCAATTAGTTTGTAACAGTCTTTTTTAGAACCAGTATATAAGTTAGTGTACATATTACTTTTTCTAATATCTTTAAAGAAGTTTATATTATCTTGTTTTATTTTATCATAGCTATAAATTTTGGCTATAGATAAAGATTTTTTTTGGTATTCTTTTCTTAATTCTATACTGTTTATTAGTTTATTTATAGCTTTTGTCATTTCTGATTCGTCTCTATTACTTATTAAGATACCGGATTCATCTTTTAGTATTTCTTTTGCTCCAAGTGCAGAGTCGTATGCTACAATTGGTAGTCCATGACTTGCTGCTTCTATAAGTACTAAGCCAAATGATTCTTCTAAAGATGTCATAACATATATAGATGCGTCTTTATATAAATCATTTAATTCTTTTGGAGTTTTAAATCCTAATAGATTAATATTGTCTAAATTTAAATCTTTTATTAATTTTAATAAGTTAGAGTATTCTGGCCCATCTCCTACAATATTCAATGTCCAATCTTTATCTACGTTAACAAATAATTTAATTAAATCATCATAACCTTTTACTTTATCTAATCTTCCTACTGTTATTATATTTTTATTTTTTAGATTACTTATTTTATTATTTGTTTCTATAGGCATATTGTTAGTTATAATTTTATAAGAATAATCATTAAATATGTCTTTATAATAACTAGTTAAGTATTTGCTACTAGGCATTAAGTAATCTATACTTTTTAGTATTTTGTATAATCTATTTAAATATTTAGTATTGTTGTTATGATATATGTGTTCTTCTGCTATTTTTATATTGTAATACTCATTATTTTTTAATAAGTTTTCTGTAAAATCAACTCTAGTAGATATTATTATTTCACTATTACAATTAATTATTGATTTAGTTAAAACATTTCTTTTTAGATTTAGTATGTATAAACTTTTAAATCCTTCTTTTAAAGTTTTAAATATTTTTTTATTTTTTAAAGAATCAATAAATTCTTTTTTATTAGGTTTTATGTTAGTAGTTAAATATTTTACTTTAACTTTGTCATTTAAATCAAATTGTGGTTTATCATTTAATTTATATAATGATATTATTTCAACGTTATATAGTTCTGATAAAATATTTGCTTTCATACAAATGTTTTTTTCAACTCCACCATAGTTTAAATGAAGTGCATAAATTGTTACTTTGTTTTTTTCTATGTTTTGTGTTTTTTTATTTATTAAATTTAACTCATTAAGTGCTAGTATAAAATATAGTGTTATATATATACTTACAGCTGGAGCCATTAACGTATGTCCACTTATACAAGATACTGCAAAAGTCATTCCTATCATTAAGAAATAGTATGTATTTTCTATTGTTATCTTTCTTGATTTAATCAAATGATATAAGTAGTATATTAATGGCATCAATATTATAACTAGTGCTATAAGCCCCGAATGAAAATATATATCTAATGGATCTATTTCTATAAGTTTATTTATTGCAAATGAATGTATCTTTTTATTATTTGTGTATCCTATTCCAAAAAGTAATGTATTTATGTTGTAATTATTATCATATATTTTATATGTTACTTTGAAATAAATATCTCTATCACTCAGAAGTGATTTACCATAATTGTTATAGAATTTCATTAAGGTAGATTCTTCTTTTTCTTTTACTTCTATTCTTGATATTTCTTCTTTTATTAGTCTACGTTCTTGTAATCTTTTTTCTTCTATTTCTTTATCAATTCTTATTAGTTCTTTATCTTGAATTTGTTCTATACCAAGTGTTATTTTCATATTTTCTAATGAATGAGAATTCATAAATATTGATAAAGTAATTAATAGTATGAAAAATGTATATGTAATTAGTTTAAAGTTTGTTTTTTTATTTTTTCTATAAAATAAACTTAATATAAATATTATTATTGTATCTATAAGTATTCCTATCATTGAAGCTTTAGTTCCTATTGTAGATATTATAAATACTAGTAAAATTGGTACTAAAATATAATATATTTTTTTTCTTTTTAAAAGTATATAACTAAAAGGAAATATAAGTATTAAAATAATTGATATTTCGTTACCTGAATAGAACCATCCTGAACTTCCTAATAAACTACTATAATATGTTTTAAAATTAGTATTTGTAATTAGTGGAATAAATAATAATAATCCATAAGTTATTACATTTAGTAATAGTATTTTTGTTAATTCGTTTTTACTAAATTTTTTGTCATCAAAATAACATAGTAAACAAGGAAGTAGTATTGGAAAATATAATAATTTAAACATATACATTATTTCTTCATACAATGTTATTGGTGTTAAGTATTTTATTTTGGTTAAGAAATATAATATGATGTATAAAAATATTATACTTATATATATTAAACTTTTTTTCTTGTGTTTACTATAACTTTTTATTACTAAGTAGTATAACATTATTAGTAAAAAAATACTTTTAACAACTATTCCTAAACTTATTGTAGTTATATTAAATCTTGTTATAAGTGATGTAATTAAATCAATTATTGGTAATAGTGTTAAGAATATATACATACTTTTTTTGTTATTCATATTTCCACCGCTTTCAATTATATTTTTCAACTATTAACATAAATAATTCTGAAGCACTCCATGTATGAGTTATGGATAGTTTTTCTTCTTTATAAATGTCATCTACTAGATACATTTTATCATATTTTGCTTCACTTGCATTTTTTTCCCATGATAATGGATATAAGTTTTTGTTTAAATATATTTCTGTTTTATTAGTACAATGATTTTGTGCATAAGCTAAATATGGAAAATTGTAATCTGTATTAATTTTTTCTTTAAAATTACAATTATTATTATACCACCATGTAGTTATACTGTAATCATCTTTATTTTGTATTTGTTTAAGGTTTAATATTTCTTTTAAACCTAGTTTAGTTAAACCAAAATTATACCAAGCACTAGGATAGTAATTTTTTTCACTATAATCTGTTAGTCCAATTAAATAATTTCCGTTTTTATTATTTTTTAGTATTTTTTCTGTTTCTTTTTGAATATTAATTATTAGTTTAGTATTTCGATTTTTTGTTAATGATGCTAGGTATAGTAATTCTCCTAAATTGTCTGTTTCTTTAGTACCTTTATTTTGGTAATCATATATATTTTCTATACTATTTATCCATTTTTCTATAATAGATGTGTTATTTGTTAGTTCTAATACCATACCAGTTATTGCTGCATCTCTATACCAGGGTTTATCATAAACTAATATGTTTGGATAAATTACTCCATCTTTTATGTTAAAAAGTATTTCACCATATAATGTGTTTAATAATGTACTATATTGATATTTGTTTAAATTAGGTAAGTTTACTTTATTGTCATCTATAGTAATTTTTTTATCATTGTCTATAAATATTCCTTTTTCATTTTCATATATTTTTATTGTTTTTCCATTTTTTAATTCTATTAAAACAGTATAGATATTTGGAATTATTAGTTCTTTATTAACATCAAATTTATATAATGTTTTATTAGTTTTTAGATCTTTTAAAATGCCATCTTTATATAGTAATTTTTTTCTATTATTAAAGCCAAAGAAGTAAATATTATTTTCTTCATTAATATTAATAGTTTTAGCTTGTGAATTTTTTATAAATTCTTTGTATTCTTTTTTATATAATTTATATGAATTTATTTCTTTTTTGTATTTACTAAAACTACTGTATTCTTTATCAATAATTTTTGTTTTTATTATATTAAATCCTATAAGTTTATCATATTTTGTACATGATATAATACTTTTAAATATTAAAGATATATATAATATTGTTAATAAATATTTAATTAATATTATATGATTATCTTTTATTTTTATATATTTTAATATTTTGCTTATTATGAAATATACTATAAAAATACTTAGATATAGTAGTATTAATATAATTATTAAAGTGTAAGTATTAACTGAAGCATAATAATTACTTTTAAATAATGTTGATGCTAATTCTATTATATTTTTGAATAGTTTTGTATTTAGTACTATTTCACTTATTATTAATAATGTTAGTAATATATTTATTTTATTACTTTTTTTATTAATGTTTATTCCTAGTATTAAAAATATTAAGTATAGGAAATGTGATGAGTATAAGAATACTGAATTATTTCCATAAATTAGATGGAATATTGTATTAAATATTATACTTAGTGATAATCCTAAATTAAGTAATTTATTTTCTTTATAATTTTTTATTAATAATATAATTGTTGTTATATAAAATATTGTTAAAAGTACTAATGTGTATTTTGGTACTGTGTGAAATATTAATGTTTTATTTGTGTTTGGAGTATTTGTTAAATATACATTACTTGCTAGTATTGAGTTATAGTATCCATCTGATATTACGTTTTTTATTTTTTGAGAATTTATATTAAAATCTACCCATGTAGAACCAGCTTCTTTTTTTATTGTATTTGTTTCAAATATAGTTGGCGTGTTATTCCATACTAAATTTTGTATGTAGTTTAGAGATATTGTAGAAATTATTAATATTATATTTATTAAAATTATCTTTTTTATACTTTCATTATTTAATAGAAGTATAAAACTTATTATTAAAAATATAATGTAATTTGTTATCGTTAAACCTAATGAAAGTATTCCACATATTGTTAATAATATGTTAAATTGTTTTGAGTTTATTTTGTTTTTTAATTTTTTTATTAATATATACCATAAATATATTAATGATGTGCTAGCGAAGACATAGACTTCTGGAGTAGATGCAAAAACCGTGCTAGTAGCACTTAAACCAAATATTAATGATATTAATAAAGATGTTTTTTTATTTTTATTTAGTAATAATAATATTTCATTCATTAAAAATACTTGTGTTGCTCCAGCAATAGATTGTATCAATATAATACCTAGTATTTTGTTATGTGTAATTCCAATACTTAAATTTATAATTGGTTGTAGTAATATTATGTATATTGGATGAACACTTATTCTATGATGATTACCAAAAATATCACAAAAATCTGCAAGTATTCTTGGAAGATCTGCTTCAAATATAAAATCGTATTTAGAAGTAATATCATAATTATAAGTCACTAAAAAACCTAATATAAAATATATTAATAAAAAAGAAAAGAATAAAATTTTCTTGTAGTTTATTTTAATTTTTTCTATCATTTTTTTTCACCGCTTTTTTATTTAGATTAATATAAATTAGTAATAAATATATTGATAAATATAAATTTGCAGTTGGATAACCTATAACGTGACCTGCTGTTGAAGATATAAATATTATTACTAATGTTATTAAAATATTAGTAATTGCTTTTTTTATGTTGTTTTTATTATTTAAACTTATTTTTATTGTATACATAAGTGGTGTTAATATAAGCAATAATCCTATTATTCCATAATGGAATAATATATCTAAAAAGTCCATTTCAATATATTTTCTAGCGTAACAATTGTTAATTTTATCTGTATTACTAAATCCTATGCCAAATATTTTATTACTGAATTTTGATGATTGGTATATTAAATATGTTGAATACGCTTTATTTTGTCTTCCACTTAAAATTATATTAGTTAATTTATATGTTTTTTTATCTATAATTTCAGAGAATTTGTGTGTATTACATTTTTCTTTTAATGTCTCTAATCTTTCATTTTCTTCTGTTACATTTGTATTTTTAATAGTTTCTTTTTGTGTAACTGTGTTACTGTTTTGTCTATTTGTTTCTTTGTTTATATTTTTAAATGCTGGAGTAATAAATGTTAATAACATTATACTTATTAACACTATAGATAAAAGTATTATGTTTTTCTTTTCTTTTTTTAATATATAACTTATTAATGTAATTATGCTTACTAATATAAGTCCAAGCCAACTTGTTTTTGTACCTATTATAAATATTGAGTATATTGTTAGTGGTAAAAACAAATAATATAAGTATGTTTTTTTATTTTTATTATTTATTTTTTTGTTTAAATATATATAAATGAATGGATATAGCATTAATATTATAGAACTAATATCATTTGCTGCATAAAACCAACCAATACTTCCTTCGTTGTCTTTTGTTATGTAACTATTGAAATTAGTATTTGTTATAGTAGGTACGACTAATAATGTTACATATGTTATTAATGAATATATCATTAATTTATTTATATCTTTTTCTTCATATTTAAAGTCATCAACCATTACTAAAAATGCAAAAAATATTATTGAAGCGAAAAATGTTTTAAATAAAGTTGATATTTCATTAAATAAATATTTTGTATTTAATAAATCTGTTTTTGTTATAAAATACAATAGTGTAAATATTACACATAATGATATATATATTATAAATTTTTTCTTATGGTTTGATTTTGAATAAAATAGAATATAAATAACAATTAAAAGGATATATAATCCTTTTATAATCATTCCAATTGATATAGGTAAATCTATAAATCTAGATACTAATCCTGTAATTAAATCAATAAAAGGAAGTATAAGAAAAAAAAGATAATTTATTTTTTTTATATTTTTTTTCATAGAATACCTCCTAAATTATTTCATAAATTCTTCATATTTTGGTAAAACTTCTTCTGCTGTTCCTAACATTTTCATTTCACCTTCGTGTAACCATAAAACTTCATCACATAGTTCTTTTAACGTTGGTATACTATGAGAAACAATTATTACAGTTCTTTTATCGTCAGAAATTAATTCTTTCATTTTGTTATAACTTTTCTTTTTAAATTGTACGTCTCCAACTGATAAAACTTCGTCTATTAACATAATATCTGTTTCAAGTATTGCAGTAATTGCAAATGCAAGTTTTGAGTACATTCCAGACGAATATGTTTTAACAGGTTTGTATATGAAATCTCCAATATCTGCAAAATCTATTATTTCTTGTTCTTTTTCTTTTATTTCTTCTTCACTAAATCCTAAAAGCAAACCTGATAAGTAAATATTTTCATACCCTGATAATTTTCTGTTAAATCCTACTCCAATTGATAATAACGAAACAGTGTTACCATGAAGATTAATTGAACCTTTGTCTGGAGAAAATATACCTGCAATTGCTCTTAACATAGTTGATTTCCCAGAACCATTTTTTCCTATTATACCCAGTATTTTTCCTTCTTCTACACTGAATGAAACACCTTTAACTGCCTCAAATATTTCTATCTTTGATTTTTTTTTCTTTGATTTAAATAATTCTGATCTTATTGATGTTTTTTTCAATCCTCTGTAAGAAATATGCAAATTTCTTACTGTTATTGCTTCCTTTTTTTCCATTATATCACCTTTGCATAACTATTTTCATTTTTATGAATCATCCTTACTCCTATAATACAAAGAATGATACCTATTATAAGCCACACAATTAAACCTTCAAAACTTGGATTTTTTCCATAAATCATTGTTTTTCTAAATTCACTCATTAAGAATGCTATAGGGTTGGCCCTTAACAAAAGATATTTAGTAGCACCCTTCAATCTTGAATTTATATTATAAAATACTCCTGATAGCATGTATACAAATCTTAAACCTATGTTTGTTAAGTTTACTAAATCTTGAATATATACTCCGAAATGCATCAATATACAACCTAATCCAAAACTTATTATATATAATATTGGCAATATTAAGAAAAAGTAAAATATTTGCCCATAAAATGGAACATTTAAAAATAACATTAATACAATTACTATTCCAAATGATAAAAATAATTTAAATAAATATGTTAACGATTTTGAAAATAATAATATATATTTTGGAATATAAACTTTTGTTACTAAGTCTCTATTATTTACGATCAATTTTACGCTTCCTAACATCATTCTGTTGAAAAAATCCCATACTGTTATACCTATAAATACAAACACAGCAAAATATTGTTCTTTCGAAACAAAAATATATCCAAACACAAATGTATAAATTAACATAAAGCAAAGAGGTTCAATAATCCACCATAACCAATTTAGATATGAATCAGTTATTTCACTTTTTAATTCTGCTTTTGCTGATCTTATAGCATATTTTCTATATTTTATTAAATTGTTGAAAAATTTAGACATTTCTTACCTCACTTTTATTTTAATAGTTCACTAATTTTTTCTGCAACTATTTTTCTAGAATACTTTTTACTAATTATATCATAATTATCCTTATATTCTTTAACTTTCTTGTTCTTAACATTTCTCAATTTTTCTAATAATTCTTCATTAGAGTGATAATATGAATACGGTATTTCTTTTAATACTTCAAGTGAACCTATATTTTCTTTTGCAAAAACTGGTCTACCATTTAATATACTCTCGATGTATGTCATACCAAATGATTGATTATTACAAAAATCTATTACGCAGTCATTTGATAAAATAGTATTTTTAGGGTTATCTGTTGGACCCATATAATAAATTACATCATCTATATAATTATCAAGTATTTGACTCGTTAAATATTCACTTAAATCTCCTTGACCATATATTTTTATAATTACATCTTTTACATCATTTTTTACTAAAAACTTACCAAATTCGATAATATTGTTAACGTCATTTTCTCTATCTTTTGATAATCTTATTAAAGATACTGCAAAAATTTCTTTTCTTTCTTTATTTATTTTAATATATTTTTTTTCTATCATAGATTTACTTTCAAGACAATTTCCAATTACTACACCTTTTTCATAGTTAGTATAGCCTAAGTTGTTTTTATATGCTTCTTTACTTGCGTTAGTTACAAATATACAATTTTCTAATGTTTGTTTCTTTATTTCTTCCATTAAATGTGGATAATAATCTTCTAATATAGTTGAATCAGTATGGAAGAAATATAATTTATTTTTTACAGATTCATTTGCAAAATTTTTGACAAATAAATGGATACTTTCTCTTGTTGAAATAATTGTTCTTGAATTTGTATTTTCTAAATATTCCCTAAGTGCTTTTCCAATATATGGCGATAGCATTTTTTTGTTTATATCATAATCAAAATAGTAATAATCTTTAGGATTTTTATAGAGGTGTCTTTTAGCCCTATTAATCCATTTATTTTGTTTTTTATTGTAAAAGCCATTAATTGCTAAGCCATAAGGTAATGAATATTTTTTTTCTGTCATTTTTAGCGATAATAGTTCAACCAAATAACCTTTTTCCAATAATGCTTCTGCCAATGATTTTGAAGCACTGACTGTTCCGCCTTTTCCAGTAAAATTATAACCAATTATAGTAATTCTGTTCTCTTGTAGATTTTTAAAATAATTGTACATTTTTTCAATATGTTTTCCTTCAGCTATAGCTTTATAATTTATTTTCTTTGGTGTTTTGTCTCTAAAAAATTTATTAACTTTATAGTTGCCTTCTATTATTGTTCTTATTAGTTCATTTGCATTGGTTATATTATATTTATAAAGTTCCTCAACAGAATAATATGTTTCTCTATATTTAAAATATTCGTCACAATCTGGTTGAAATAATATAACCGGAATTTCTAGTAACGTACAATCAAATCCAACTGATGAGTAATCTGTTACAAGTAAATCACATGTTGCAAGTTCTTTCATTAAATTAACTTCATTTGGATAAATCAATTTTATCTTTGTGCCTTTTATTGATTCTTTTATTACAGAAATTTTTTCTTCGTCATAGAATTGGTGCATACATAATTCAACTTCAATATCGTTTTTTTCAATGTAATTAATAAATTCTTTATCTTCAAAAACTTGATTTAATTTATTAATAAACCTTTTTGTGGCAAAATTGTCTCCAAAATATTCTCTCCATGTGATGAAAAATAAGATTTTCCTTTTAGCATTTTTTTCTTTTAATTTTTCTAAATGATATTGAACTGTTTTTTTATATCGGGGATGAAATTCTCCATAGTACAATTGATAATCATTAAATTTATTTATTTCCATAAACTTTTTATACATATCTTTATTATAGTAAATAAATTTATATAAATTGTTGTAATATGTGTTTCCTTTATACCCTAATCTTTTTATTGCGGTTGTCCCATGTTGTAAATAGATTAAAGGTCTTTTTATTATTAGTTTTATTTTTTTACCAAACAATTTTTCCGGTAAGATATCTTTGTAAGATAAGCTTACAAAATACATATCTGCTTTTTTAAACAATTCAAAATGTTTTACACTATCTTTCCATATTATTTTATTTTGTTTATTAGTGGGTAAAGCATTGTAAAATGCCATTGTTTTTTTATTTTTTTGTAAAACTAAATATTTATCTATGTTATCATCATATTCACATACTTGATCCCAAAAATAATATGAATTATTATCAAATGTTTTACCTAAATTTTCTCCAAATATCCATACAAATTTTCTCATTTTAAAACTCCTTTGCTGAAAGATTCTAACTTATCAATTTTTTCTCCATACATTAATCCAATACCTACATTCATTTCATCATCATGTCCACTATAGAATAAATAATATTTACCATTTTCGTAAATTACACTACTTCTGTATAATCCTTCAGAATCCCATAGTTTTTGATTAGTCGAAGGAGAAAGTATTTTAATCGGTGTACTCCATTTTTTATTGTTTTTTGAGTATGTATAATACAAACTCATACTTTCTCTACGATTAATATCTTGATATGCACAAGCAATTAATTCATATTGTTTTTTTTCTTGATTATAAATAACATCTAAATGCCATGTATTATAACCTTTTAAATAATTAATATTTAATATTGCTGGCTCTTTGATAGAATTTGTCGTTTTTTCTGTATAATAAACTTTTCTTTTATCAACAAACCAAATTTTATAAAGCCCTTTATCATACATAATTGCTGGACTAACATAATCTAATTCTTTTCTGTTATCAGAATATAAAAACACTTCTTTTTCTGTCCAATTAATTCCATCTTTCGAAGCCGTTTTATAAATTGTCACAGTATTATTTTCATCATCTACATATCTCCAAAATAGTTCTAGTTGGTTTAAATCTTCGTTATATAGAAGATGAGTATCTGAATTATAATGATATTTTCCTGCGTTTTCAGGTATATCTAGTGGCTTATTAGTTCCAGTAGGTTCTATCCAATTAATTTTATCATTGCTTGCATTTATTACTGGATTTTCTTTTGATTCATCAGCATTTGGATATGGTGTAAATGCCATCCAATATTTATAACCATTCCAACTATTTTTAAAATAGATTACTTTTGGATGGTATGCCTGTTTGTTATTAAGAGTAGTAACAATATTTAATTGTTCACTATTTATAATGTCCTTATAGTAAACCTTTCTAAATATTAGTCCTGCTGTAATCATCACTGCAAAAAATATTGCTATACGTAACAAATAATTATCTTTATATTTTTTCACTAAAAAAACACTCCTTTAAGTGTTTTAATTATATCACATATAATTCTTTCTTTCTACGATTTGTTATAATGGTTTTAATTTTTTTATAATAATTTGATATAAACGTTGTTATTTTATTTTGTTTATAATAGGATTTATAAGTTTGTTTAGAATAAATGCAATAATATAATTTAATAATAGTGCCCATATCAAAACTAAAAATGCATTTTTAGGGTAGTATAAAATTGGCATAAATATTTCTTTACTACAGCCAAAAAATATACAGTGTGAAAACCACATTAATAGTGATAACTTTCCTATATTCTCTAATATAAATGTTTTTTTAATCACCCTAATTATATTTAAAAAACTAAATATTAAAAATACTGTGTAAAAACAATCTAAATTTATATTTATTTCATAATACACATCATTAGAAAGAATTGTTCCTATATTTATTAAAGGTATATAATACTTCAACATAAAACTTATTATAAATATCCCTGTGCATATTAATAATTTTATGATTTTATTTTTTCTTTTAAACAAAGCATCTAGCTTGTAAAAGTATTCATATTTTGAACACAAATAACCAATAATGACTGCCGGATAAAATCTTATAATGTTAAACAACATATCATTTGTGTACAAATTATTTCCAAAAAAACCTTTTAAAGCTGTAAGGAATGTCGTTGGAATTATAATAAATAAAATTATGTTTTTTGTTAAGTTATTATTTTCTAATTTACTTGCCATTCTATCTATTATTGGCAATAACAATATTACAATAATATAGAAATATATATACCAACAGAATGTCATCACTTCTCGTTTTATTCCAAATAATTCTAATATTATTTTTTCTAAATTAAAGTTGTATGTCTTTGTAAGAATTCCTATTGTAACAAAAATAGCAAGTACTATTAT
The DNA here is from genome assembly GCA_934089255.1 of uncultured Bacilli bacterium. Taxonomy (GTDB): domain Bacteria; phylum Bacillota_I; class Bacilli_A; order RF39; family UBA660; genus UMGS1124. The sequence goes on from CAKOJI010000005.1 coordinate 24,838, forward strand.
AAAATTAATTAAAAATTTCAAGATCTTTATAATAGAATATTTGTATGATTTATTTTTTGCAAAAAAATATGTATATCCCGTTATGAAGCAAAATATAGAAACACTATTAAAAGGGTCTCTAAAAATATTTGCTATTTTTTCTAAATTAGGATAGTTTATACCACTCACATACCAATTTGGATATGTAAATAAATGATGTATATACATGAATATTAAAGCTAAACCTTTTAATATATTGACTTCTTGGTAAGAAATGTAATTTTTTTTCATATTACTACTCCTATTTTTGATTAATTAAATCAATCTCATATTTTTTTATTTCTTTATACTCTAGTAACTGTTTTTTCCATTTTGAATATTTTTTTTCGTTTCTTCTATCTGGTAAATCATGATTTTCATTTAAATATTCTGCTATAAATGTTGATACTTTTTCTGCTCCATATATATTTAAATGATCTCCTCCATCAGAGGTATCTTTTTTCCAATCCATTCCTATTTGTCCGTTATATAAATTTAAGTCTAAAAATTCTAAATCTTTTTTTTGAGCATATTCTTTAAAAGTATTATGCTTTTTATAATTCCATGAATCAGGTGAAGGCAATTCAAATAAAATAAGTTTTATTTTTTTACTTTTACATAATTCCACGATTTTATTTAAATATCTTAAATTTGTCTCTGGTATTAACTCTTTTTCATCGCTTTTTTTCATATAGTTATCATTGTCAACAAATTCTTTTGAAACAGCTGTTATTTCCATTCCTTTTGTAGGATTTGTCCAATCGTAAATTGAATATTTAAAATCGTCTTTGTTTAATTCAGTATATCGGTTATGGTAAGATAGTATAGGCAATATATGCCCCATTTTTTTGATTTTTTCCTTATCATATGTTTTGTCGAAAACTGTTTCTATTTTTACTTTACTAAATTTCATATTATCAAATGCTTTGCTATAATTTCCATCAGATGGTTGATTATCTGCAAAAAGTTCATCAACATTGAACATTATAATTTGTGGTTTTTGTAGTCTAAATATTTCTTTAAACATTCCGTAGGCCATCCAGCTACGTTCTCCAGAAGAAACAAAATTATAACTAGTTATGCCATATTTTTCGTACAGTACCATCGGAGAAACTCCTCTAAAAACATCGCTATTACCCGTAAAAATTACTTCCAAACTATTTTTTTTCTCTTTATAAAAACCCTTTATTATGTAAGTCATCATATTGCCATTAGTATGGTCAATCCATTTTGGAATAAACAAATTTGAACAATAAACTAATATTGGGAGTGTCATTATAAATGTTAATATTAATGTAAGGATAAATTTTTTAAAATCTTTCATGTTTCACCTAAAATGCTCCATAAATGAAATTAGAAGCATCATAACCCTCTCCATATATTCCAAATACTACTATTGTAACTATTAAGATTGTATAAATTACAGATCTTATAAATACATTATTTGTAAATCCATTTTCTATATTTATTTTATTTGTTTCTTCAAATATACTTACTAACAATATAAATAAGTTAGTAATAATTAATATTATAAAATCTATTTTTACTAATCCAAATTCTAATAAACCATTACCTGATTTAAAAATGTTTATTATCATATTATAAAATTCAGGTATTGAACTTGCTCTAAATAATGTCATACCAATTACTACAAGAATAAATGTCCTTAATATTTGAAATATATTTAATAATTTGCTATTTACTTTTATTTTTTTTAACATTTTATCTGTAAATGGTTTAAATAATAAACCAATCATCATTACTATATAATAGTACATACCATATGCAACATACTTATAACTTGCTCCATGCCAAATACCATTTACTAACCATACAAATAGTAGTGGAAATGCTGCACAAATAAATCTATAAAAGTAATTGTTGAATATTTTTTTGCAAAATTTACATACATTACTATTAAGTTTTGAAAATGAAATAGGATAAAAAACGTATTCTTTAATCCAATTTCCTAAGGAAATATGCCATAATCTCCAAAACTCTTGAATGTTTTTTGCAAAAAATGGTCTTTTAAAGTTTATTGGTAATCTTACATTAAATAGTAATGATACTCCTCTTACAATATCAATACATCCACTAAATTCAGCGTATATTTGAATTGTATATAATATCATTGCCATTATGTTTGTGATACCACCGTAGTTATTGCCAAATATATTATTTACAAATATTCCAGCTCTATCTGCAATAACCATTTTTTTAAATAGTCCAAATATTATTAAATCCAAACCAATTAACATATTATTAAAATCTATTTTTTTACTCTCAAAAAATTCTTTACTCATTGTATCGAATCTACTGATTGGACCTTCGATAATTTTTGGAAAATACATTAGGAATAAAGCTAATTTAAAAATATTTTTCGTAGCATCATACTTTTCTCGATAAATATCTGTAATATAACTGATTGCTTCAAGTGTATAATATGATATCCCTAATGGTAATAATATTTTAGAAATTTTAAATGAATAGTTTATATTAATTAAACTAAGAATTGAATTTATATTGTCTATTACAAATCCTGAATATTTAGTTAATATAATATATATTATATTTATTATTATACCTACAAATAAATATATTTTTTTCTTTGTTTTATATTTTGATTTAAGTTTCTTTTTATCTTCTTCTGATATATTTAAACTTTTTATGTTTTTTATTTTATTATTATATTTATCTAATATTAAACCAGTTAAATATATTGTTATAGTGCTTAGAATAACAAATAATATTAATTTATTGCTTGATAAATAGTAAAATATTATGCTCCCAAGCAATAATATAGTCCATCTATATTTTTTGGGAATTATATAATATATTATTAGTAATCCTAAGACAAATACTAGGAATCTAAATGATATTATTGACATACTACTTATTTTTTATCCTTTCAATTGTATTATATAATGTTTCCACTGTTTCGAAATTTTCTGGCATAATATCTGCTACAGTAAAATCTATATCAAATTCTGAATTTATTGCTGTTATTATAGTTATTATGTCAAAAGAATCTATTAATCCTTCTTCTATCATATTTTTACTATTATTAAAATCTACCCCTGGTTTTATTTCTTCTAATATTTCTAATAATTTTTTCATTTTCATTATCTCCTCTTTTTTATTTTTAATACTCAACTGTTTTTAAATCAAAAATGTTTTTACCTTCCATTAAGCCTATGCCTTTTTTGTTATCCGTACCTTGTCCACTGTAAAATATGTAATATTTTTCTTTTTCATATATTAAACTACTTCTATATAATCCTGAATTATCCCAGTGAGAAGTATTTGTGGTTGGTTTCATTATTACTTGGGCTGTTATATAATTTTTATTTTCCTTAGAATATGTGTAATACAAATTCATTAAGGCTCTTTTTTCCCAATCAGTGAAAGCTACTATTATCATTTCATAACCTTTTTGTGTATGAATTACATCTAAATGCCATGATTTTACACTTTCATCATATTCAATGTTTAAATCAATCGGTAGTGTAAAATCTATTAAATTTTTAGATTCTGTATAATATATTTTATTTTCATATACGTACCATATTTTATAAGTATGCTTTTCATAAATTATTGTTGGGCTAATCCAATCATTATCTTTTCTGTTTGAAGAATATACTACTTCTTTAGTCGACCAATTCTTGCCATCTTTAGAAATTCTTCTATAAATAGTTGAAATGTTTTTTTCGTCATCTATATATCGCCACCAACATTCTATTTGATCTTTATCATCATTGTAGACTAAGTGCGAATCCGAATTGTATCTTGTATTATTATCAGGGTTACTAACTTCATCTAAAGGATTTAACCCATTTATAGGTTCTTTCCAATTTATCATGTCATTACTAACTTTAACGTGCGGGTTTTCCTTTGATGAATCTGCATTCGGATATGGTGTAAAACTCATCCAATATTTGTAACCATTCCATTTTTTATTAAAATTTAGTACTTTGGGATGATATGATTGGTTATCCCCATAAGCACCTTTTAATAGTAATCTTTTTGGAGAATTCATTTTTTCTTTAGTTTGATAATTCTCTTTTATAAATATAATTTCATTTTTTAATTCATTAATTGCGATTAAATTCGTTATAAACATAAAGCTAAATATTAAAAGCATTCCATATAAAATCCTATTTTTTTTCATTATATAAACTCCTTTTAACACAAAAAAATTATATATCTTTTATAACCCCCCCCCCCGGCCATTCCGAGGGCGAGAGGGAAAGTTATATAATTTTTATTAAAAATAAATATAATTATTTGTGTTACCACTAATTAAAATATATCAAAAAAAGTAATTTTGTTCAACACTAACCTACCATTTATTAACCTTTTTTGATAAAATAAAGTTGTATAGATGTGGATGTGTTTATTATGCTAAAAAAAATTAAAAGATTAATATTATATTTATTGTTAATAATTTTTAAATATCATTTAAGAATTATATACTTTTTTAGTAAGTTATTTACTAAACGAAAAAATAGAGTTTTCTTTTTAAGTAGGCAGTTTAATGAAATGCCTTTAAATTATGTACTTCTTGCAAAAGAGTTAAAAAGAAATAAAATTGAATATGTAAGTATTTGTAAAAAAGTTCCTTCTAGTGTAAATATTATAGTAAGGAATGAAAAAAAGAAAAAAAATGTTTTTAAACAATTAAAAAATATATTTGGTTATTATTTTAATATTTATAAACAGATGTATTATGTTGCTACTTCAAAAATTATAATTATTGATGGATATAATATTGCTACAAGTTTATTAAAACATAAAAAGGAAACAATTATTATTCAGTTATGGCATGCACTTGCAGCAATTAAAAAATTTGGCTATCAGACTATTGGATATGATGGTGGATTAAATCCTATCGTTGCTAGAATATTATGTATGCATAAAAATTATGATTATGTTATAAGTGGTTCTAAAGAAATGAATAAATATTTTGCAGAAGCTTTTAATATTCAAGAACGAAATGTTATTGAATGCGGAACACCTACTATTGATTATTTATTAAAAAATAATGAAAAAGTTGTTAATAAATTATATAAAAAATATCCTCAATTAAAAAAGAAAAAAAATGTTTTATACTCTCCTACATTTAGAACAGATGGAAGAGATAATAATCAAGAAGTAATAGATAAATTTGATTTTGAGAATTATAATTTAATATTAACTTTTCATCCTAAAAATAAGAATAATGTAGTTAATAAAGATATTATAACAATAAATAGAGATGAGTTTTCAACATTTGATGTTTTAAGAATTAGTGATTATGTTATTACTGATTATTCTGCTTTAGCAATTGATGCCTGTGTTTTAAATAAAAAATTATTATTTTATGTTTATGATTATGAAAAGTATAAAAAAGAAAATGGACTTAATATAGATTTATATAAAGAATTAGAAGGTAATGTTAGTGATAATTTTGATGAAATAATGAATATTATAAAAAATAGTTATAATAGAAAATCGTTAAATTCTTTCAGAAAAAAATATATAAGTAATTTAAAGGGTGATAGTACTAAGTTAATTACTAAAATAATAAAGGAGAATATATGAAAAAGTTAAAGGTATTAATTATTAATATTTCTAAAAAGAATAAGTTATTTAGAAAATTAGTGAGAAGAACTAATATGATTTTAAAAAAAATAAAATATTTGTATTACTATGTAAGATATAATATTGATGAAAAAACAATATTGTTTGAAGCGTTTGGTGGAAGAAATTATACTTGTTCTCCAAAAGCTATATATGAAAAAATGACTACTATGGATGAATTCAAAGATTATAAATTTATATGGGCTTTTATTAATCCTAATGAACATAATGTTTTAAGTGATAAGAGATTAAAAATTATAAAGAGTAAATCAAAAGAATATTATAAGTATTGCTCTATCGCAAAATATTGGATAGTTAATTCTATAATGGACGAAGCAATTATTAAGAAAAAAAATCAGGTTTATGTTCAGTGTTGGCACGGAACTCCATTAAAAAAACTTAGATATGATATTGAAGTAAATGGTGCAGTTTTAAATACAATAAATGAAATTAGGAAAAGAAATGATATAGATGCAAAGAGATTTGACTATTTTATATCACCAAGTAAATATTGTACTGAAAAATTTACTTCTGCATTTAATTTAAAAAAACTTGGTAAAGAAAATATAATTATTGAAGAAGGTTATCCTAGAAACGACTTTTTATTTAATAAGAGTGATAAAGATATAAATGGTATTAAGAAAAAACTTGGTATTCCTAAGAATAAAAAAGTTATTTTCTATTTACCTACTTTTAGAGATAATCAACATAAATCTGGTTTGGGTTATACGTATAAAACTGAATTAGATTTTGACGAATTAAAAAATAAATTAGGTAAGGATTATGTTATATTATTTAGTCCACATTACTTTGTAGCAAATAAATTTGATTTTTCAAAATATAAAGGTTTTATTATTAACGTTCAAGGTTATGATGAAATTAATGAGTTATATTTGGTAAGTGATATTATTATGACTGATTATTCTAGCGTATTTTTCGATTTTGCTAATTTAAAAAAACCAATTATTTATTATATGTATGATATTGATGATTATCAAAATAATTTAAGAGATTTTTATATATCATTAGATGAATTACCTGGTCCAATTGCAAAAACGCAAGAAGAGCTAGAAGATAATATTTTAAACATTGATAAGATTTTTGAAAAGTATAAAAATAAATATGAAAAATTTAATAAAAAATATAATTATTTAGATGATGGAAATGCTAGTTATAGAGTTATTAAAAATATTTTTAAGGAGAGTGTGAAATGAAAAAAGTAATAACTTATGGAACTTATGATTTAATTACTCCAGGACATATACAACATTTAAAAGAATCAAAAGAAATGGGAGACTATCTTATAGTAGGGCTTTCTACTGATGAATTTAATACAATTAAACATAAGAGTTCTTATTTAACATACGAAGAAAGAAAATATGTTTTGGAGTCAATAAAATATGTTGATGAAGTAATACCAGAAGAAAATTGGGATCAAAAACCAAATGATATAAAAAAATATAACATTGATATTTTAACTATGGGTAGTGATTGGGAAGGCAGTGACAAATTCGAGTATTTAAAAGAATTGTGCGATGTAAGGTTTACTAAGCGTCCATTTACTTGGTCTAGTACTGATTTTAGAAAAAAAGTTGATGTTTATGTTAACGATTTAGAGAATAAATAAAAGAGTTATGCTTTATTAAAGAAAACTCTTTTTATTTTGTTTATAATTATACTGGTTAACAGTGATAATAAGAATACAATTAAAATAAGTAACGGTACATATATTATTGCTCCGTAGTTTAAAACATTAATTTGTTTATCAAATATAAAATTAACAAAAATAATATGTATTAAATAAATATTTAATGTTTGATCAGAGATATATTTTATAATTTTCTTATGTTTATTAGAAACTGATATAATTTGTTTGTTATTAAATATTTTAAATAAGCATATTGCTTCTATATATGTTAATATGAATAAATAATCATATGCAACTGGTGTTGCGTGATTTTTTATTATTGACATATTTTTAGTAATTACAATGCATAGTATAACATTAATTATAAATGTTGCTAAATATATTAGCGTTTTGTTATTTTCTTTTTTATCAATATTCATAAAATAATAACCCAATATAAAATATATGTAGTATTGGCATACCATGTTTAATGGAATTTTATCTAAAATTATTTTTATCCATTTGTAATATGGAATAACATCTAATTTATAAATACTATTTAGCAAAATAAATATAAAAGCAATTATTAAAATATTTTTCCAATCTTTGCTTTCCAAATTATCTAATGCTTTTTTCATAAAAGGAGATATGGTATAAAGTGTTATTAAAGTTATTAAAAACCATAAATGATTAGAACCGATTATACTATTTTTTATTATTATTTTTATATTGTTAAATGTTAATAAATGTATTGTATCTAATTTGTACCATTCAATTATTCCATAAATTATTGAATAAATTATATATAAAATTAAGTATTTTAAAATATATTTTTTATATAAAGTTTTGTAATCTATTTTTTTATTTAAGAAGAATGCTCCACTAATCATAAAAAATAACGGTACACTTGCTCGTGAAATGCTATCAAAAATGTTTAAAATCTTCCAATCAAAGCTTTCTAATGGTATTTTATAAAAATTTTTGGATGAGATGTGTATTGCTATTACCATTATACAGGCTAATATTCTTAATAAATCATAATTGTATTTTCGTTTTGTATCTTTCATATTAAATTCCTAACTAATATTTTATTACCAGTTTATTTTATCAAATGCTTATAATAAAGTAAATATAAAAGTACCTATTAAATGAATTGAAAATGTTCAATTTAATAGGTACTTTTTTATAGATAAACAATTACAAACATTGAGATTATGTATATTAATAGTAAAAATATAAGTGTTTTGTCATTTAATATTACTTCTATTGGATCTCCATCTGAATCTCCTTCTATAATTAAACTATATTTTTGAAATATCATCATTATTAATGGTATTGTTAATATTAGATAATTTGAAGTAATATTTGTTTTTGTTAGTGGATCTACACACCATAATGAATAGCTTATAATGGCTAAACCTAATGAAACATACATATTTTTATCTAGAAATTCTTTATTATAAAATTCTAGTACTTTTCTAGTGTTGTTTTCTTTATTTTGTTTTAGTTCATTTCTTCTTTTACCGAAACCTAGATAAAATGAACCAAACATTACCATTAAGTATAACCACGTAGATATTTCTATGTTAGATGAAACTCCACCATAATATACTCTTAAAACAAAACCTGATACTAGTATTGCTACATCTATTATTGGTACTTGTTTTAGTTTTAAAGAGTATAGTAGATTTAATACTATGTATATTATTGGAATAAGAATTATATAAATGTTAGTAGTTTTATTATATAAGTATATTATTGATGATGTAGATAAAATTAGTAATAGTATTAGTACTAATATTGCATTTTTTATAGATATTTTTCCTGATGCTAATGGTCTATCTTTCTTTGTAGGATGATTTCTATCGTTTTCTATATCGTTAATATCATTAATAACATAGATTATTGATGATATCATAGAAAATATTAAAAATGCTAATATAACACTTGTTATTTTATCTACATTTAGTATTTTTCTTCCGAAAAATAGTGGTAATACCACTAAACCGTTTTTTAGCCAATGTTTTATTCTTATTAATTTTAAATAATTTTTCATAGTTTTAACATTATCCTCCAGTTGTAAATATATCTTATTTCTTTTTCTTTTAATTTATTATTTAATATATATTTAATATTTTTATCTTTTAAATTGTAATAATATCCAAACATATCATAAGTAGATAGTTTTAATTCGTTATTATTATTTGTAGATAAGTAATTTATATCTTCTTTTATTTTATTAAATGTTTCTATATCTTTATATCTATTATAAATAAATAGTGAAGAATTAATTAATAATAATATTAAAATTATATATGTTAATATATTTCTTATTTTATTATTTTTTATATTGTTATAGAAAATATATGTAATTATAAAAATCATGTAGTAAAATTGTGGAATGTATCTTGCCCACCAACTTTCTCCAACTAATATTATACTTAGTAGGATAGATAAGGTAAATAATAATATGTTTTCATTTATATTTATTTTATTTTTTTTTATCTTTTTAATAATTAAAATACAAATAAATATTATGGATACGGTAGTAATTGCTCCAAATAATGGCCCAAATCCACCTATTCTAGTGTCTGGTAATGCAATACTATCTATTTCAGATTTATATATTTTAAGTGGATTTTTAATAGTTGTATTACCATTGTTTCTACTTAAATTTTCTGTTTTACTATATATAGAATTTATAAATCTTTCAAAACTATTCATATTATCATAATTGTCTGGGTACATCATTGTGATTATATCTACTTTGTCTTTTCCTATTATTGGATATAATGGGTTATGATGATCTAATGTGTTTTTTATATAAGAACTATAACCAATAAATCCTATTGCAATTATAAATATTATAGAAAATTTAATTGTCATATTTTTAAATGTTTCTAGTCTATTTTGTTTATTTTTTATAATATAGTAGAAATAATATATTGCCGCGATTAATCCAGAATATAGTAATCCTGTGTATTTTAAGTTAACAAATATTCCACAACAGCATAATAAGTATATAAAGTTTATATCATATTTTTTTTCGTATATTTTTGTATTACTTAAAAGTAATAATTCTATACCAAATAATATTCCCATTAAACCATCTACATAATATGTGAATATTTGACTAAGTACTATTGGGTTTAAACCTACTAATATGCTTATTATTATGGCTTTTGTTTTTCCAATTTTATCTTCTAAGATAGAAAGTAGTAATAATACAAGAGAAATGTCTAATAAAAATGTTATACATTTTCCACTTTCTATATTTCCTGTATAGGAATATATTACCGTTCCTATAAAATATGAAGCTTTTGGATAGTGATCTATCCATAAAGCAATTTTGCTTTTATTATCTTTTGTTAATTCACTTAATTTACCTATTGTATTACTGTTAAAATAGTTGCTGGATTCATATATTGGATTCCAACCATCACTCATTAATCCTATTGCTGTTTTGTGGTATGAGTTTCCGTCAACTGTTAAATCGTATGTTTTTGTAAATATAAACGGTGTTATAAGCACTAGTATTAGATATACTATAATTGTTGATTTTTTTATATTTTTTTTAGATATTTTAAAATATAACAATAGTGGTATTATTAGTGAGATACATTGTATTATATTTAAGCAATGTAAGACTTTAAATATCTTAAAGAAATTATATAATATACATATAGTAAATAAATATAGTGCTATCATTAAAGATAGCTTATATTTTTCTTTTATTTTATTCATTTTTTCCACCCAATATCTTTATTAGTATAATAAAGGCTGAATATATACTTAATATAAAGAATTTAATAAAATAAATTATATTTTTTATTAATCCAAAAGTAAGTTTGTATGTTTGGTACATTAGATTCAGAATATTTTTTGCTTCTTTTACACAATTATATTTTGTACATATTCCATAGCATTTGTTTTTTATTTTTTGTTTTAAATTTATTTCAAGTGTATCATCTTTAATGTTGTCTAATTCTAAACCAAATTTTATTTTATAATATCCTTTAACATTATTAATATGTTCTTCTTTTGTACTATCTAATGCTAATTCGAAAATTAATTTATCAATATTTGTTAAGTCTTTTTTTGATGTTTTTAATTCATCAAATATTTTATTAAATTTGGCTATTATATGGTTTAACGTAAAACCGTCTGTTATCTTTTTTCTACAATTTTTTGATAGAGAATCTAAGTTATCAAGTACATAATTTATTTTTTGGGAATAGTTATTTATTTCTTCTGTTTCATTTTTAGGATTATATTCTACTATTCCACCTACAGTATCGTCTATTAATTCTGTTTGTCCACCAACAGATGTAGACACTACTGGAACTGACATCGAAAGAGATTCATATGATGTAAGCGCTAGTCCTTCTAATGAAGAACAATTAACTGTAATATCACTTATAGCATATATTTCTTCTGGTACATTTATTGAACCTAATATTGTGAAATTTTTATTAATCATACTTTTTACTCTTTGATATAACAAACCATCTCCTGCAATTATGAAATGTACATCTTCTCTAGTTTTTAATACTTTTTTTGCAATTTTAACAAATAGTTCTGGTCTTTTTTCTTCTGATAATCTTGCTATAAACGTAATTATTTTTTTATTTGTTGGGATATTATATTTTCTTTTCAATTTTTCTTTATCGAATTTTGTTTTATCAAATCTTTTTTCATCAGTTCCAATATATAATGTTTCTACATTAGTTTTATTAAATTTTTCTATTAACTCTTTTTTTGTATAATTATTACAACAGTAAGTTTTATCAATAAAATTATCTACGTCTTTTGAACATCTTCCGAATCCACCTTGTAAGTCTTTGGGGTCGATTGAATGTATGTAATCTACAATTTTTAGCGTTTTATTATTGTTTTTTAAGTAAGGTAACATATAGTAACCTACTTTACTGTTACTTACATAAATTGTATCTACTTTTCTAGATTTAACTATATAATCCATAAAATCTAAGTAGTCACTTGTATCTAAAAATGTTGATAAATCATAATATTCTGATACAATGTTCATAAATTCATTTCTTAAATCGTTTGTACTTGGTAAAGTAGTAATTACTATTGGATCAAATTTAGTTTTGTCCAATCCATTTATTAAATCATAATTAAATAAATCTGCACCACCTAATACTGTCCAAGGAAAAATAAATAATATTTTCTTTTTGTCACTTTTGTATTCTGGTAATATCATATTTTTTAAATCTTTAGTTTCATATTTCTTATTAATTCTAGGATACTGGATTATATCTACTTTATTTTTTATTGTTTCTGCAGTTCCGTTAATTAGAGCCATTGCCTTTTCATTATTTTGTTTTGCTCTTTGAAATTCTCCAGTACTATTAATTCTGTACCAAAATATTGGTGCATTTACTCTTATTGGCTTTTTACCTGCTGCAAGAAGTTTTAGCCATAAATTCCAATCTTCATACATTGCTTTTTCTTTTATTCCAAAACATCCTACGCTTAAAAGATCTTCTTTTCTAATCATTGAACTTATGCATATTACATTATCTTTTTTTTCTCTTTCTACAGTTAAGTATTGTTCCCAAATGTATTCTTGATCTCCAAAATTTACCATTGTTGTATAAGCAAATGAAGCATCTTTATGAGTTTCTAATGTCCAATATAATACTTCTAACATAGTATTTTCCATAATATCATCACAATCTAAGAAAAATATATATTTTGTATCCTTAGAAGCTTTTTTAATACCAAAGTCTCGTGTATCTGATGGTCCGCCATTTTCTTTGTGATATACTTTAATCCTATTATCAAGTTTTGCAACTTTTTCTAGTTCTTTTACTGATTCTTTATCCGGTGAACCGTCATTAACAATTATCCATTCAAAAAATGGATAAGTTTGACTTAATACTGAATTTGCTGTTTCAGCTAGTGTTGATCCTCCATTATAAAAAGGAGTAATTATAGATATGGTTGGTTTTTCAGAATTTAGCACTTCTCCTAATAATGTTATTTTTTTACCCGGTCTTTTGTTGTAATCCATATTTATGCCTCTTTCCCCATTTGTTTTTCATAGTACTCTTTACATATTTCTTTGGTATCTCCCATTTTTACAATCTCACCATGTTCTAACCAAATTACTCTATCACATAGTTCTTCAATAGATGCTAAAGAGTGTGAAACATATAAAACAGTAGTTCCACCTTTTATCATTTCTAACATTTTATTTTTACTTTTTTCTTGAAATTTAATGTCTCCAACTGATAATATTTCATCAACGATTAATACTTCTGGATTAACTATTGTTGCAATTGAAAATGCCAATTTTGCAGTCATACCTGATGAAAAGTTTTTAACTGGTACATCTAAAAAATCTTTTAGTTCTGAGAATTCTACTATTTCATCAAATTTTTCTTCTAAAAACTTTTTTGAATAACCTAATACAGCACCATTTAGATATATATTTTCTCTTGCTGTTAATTCTAAATCAAATCCTGCTCCCAATTCAATCATTGGAGAAATTATTCCGTTTACTTCTATAGTACCTTTTGTTGGTTTCATTACTCCACTTATTGTTTTTAATAAAGTGGATTTACCAGCACCGTTTGACCCGATTAGTCCTATAACTTCTCCTTTTTCAACATGAAATGATACATCTTTTAAAGCCCAAAAGTAATCTTTTTTCTTTTTTTTCATTGATAATATATTTATAAATACTTGTTTAAATGAATTATCTCTTTCTATTCCTAGATCAAATTTCATTGATACGTTGTTTACTGTAATCATATTATCCTCCTTATGCATAATATATAAATTTATCTTGTTTTACTTTAAATACAATACATCCTATAATAAATGTAAATAAAGCAGTTCCTAAACACCATAACCAATTATTTATGCTTGGCATTGTATTATATAGTATTATTGTTCTAGTAAAATCTATATAGTGATATAGTGGATTTAAATAAAATACTCTTTGTAAGCTTGGAGTTAACATTGTTATATCATAGAATGTTGGAGTAAAATATTGCCACATTGTTAATATAATTCCATATATATAGAAGATATCTCTTAAAAATACAGATATTGTAGATAAAATAAATCCTACTCCTACAGAAAATAGGAATACACAAATATATGCAAACGGTAAGAATAAATAATATATATTAATTATACAATGTGTATTTGCATCACCTGAAAATAATATTATTAATGCGAAAGGTATAAGAGTTAAAAGAAAGTTTATTGAAGCAAATAAGCACTTTGATAATGGAAATATATATTTAGGCATATATATTTTTTTCATAAGTGGAAAATTCGTTACTAAACTTGTCATAGCACTATTACTAGCTTCACTAAAATAATTAAATATAATTAATCCACTCATTAAATATACTAAATAGTTTACTCCTTCCATTCTAAAACGGAACATTTGACTAAATACAATAGCCATTACTCCCATTTGAAGTAATGGAAATAATAAACTCCATAGTATACCTAGTACACTTCTTTTATATTTTACTTTAAAATCACGTGATACCATTTGACTCATTAAAAATGTGTATCTTTTAAAGTTTTTATAGATTCTTAAAAACATAAATTATCACTCTTTCTTTATTAATTATAACCAATATAATGAAAAAAATCTATATTTTTAGGTTTTAAAAAAGAATGAAGCTTTTCATTCTTTTATTATATTCTTATTTTGTGCCGTTTGAGTAGTATCCATTTTGTAACTTAAATAATCTTGGACACCCTTTTGTACCTAGTTTATCATTTGTACAACTTGGATATTTTTGTTTATAACTATTTGGATAACTTTCCATACTGTCTGATAATAAATATCCTTTTATTGTTATAACTGGTATATATTGTGCTGTAGGTATATAATAGCCTGAATATTTTTCTGATTCATTATTTATATAATATAAATATGAATCCCTTTTTTTATTACCCGAATTAGTATAGTAATAAGTGTCTTTGCATCCAATTTCATTGTATGGATTACATTTAGATGAATCTGAAACATCTACTTTTCCATTCCTAAGGCCAGCAATTCCGTTGTAATCTTCAAATTTAATCCTAAATGAATAATAACCTACTGCAAAATCTTTTCCTAAATAAACCTTCATTGTCTCACTATTATTTAATCCGTCTGTTCCTGGATTTATTGTCCCAAAAATATCGTTATAAGTTTTACTATAAATTGGAGCACTATTTAAAGATGCGTCATCAGATGTATCATATTGATAAAAATAACTTTTTTGAACAATAGAATCTCTTAAATTGTTATTTATTGCATTATATAAAATTTGTTTTTTTGAACCATCAGTTTTATATGTCTCCTTAAACATTTCCTGTACCGTCCAACCGCTATTATTCCCATATCTTACGTATATGTCGTTATTTTTTAGTTTTTTATATAAATAATTTACTGGATTAACAAATTGAACGACTGAACCACTTCCGCTCCAAAGATAGTATTCATTTTGATATTTAATTAATTCATAACCGTTATATTCTCTGTCATAGGCACCATCTAAATCATAACCAGCATTTGTATATGTTATTTTATAAAATTCTGTTTTTGCTGGTATGATCCCTTTCCGTTTCCCATTCATACTCCATATCGTTATATCTCTATTATAACTTATTTTTTCTTCATTTTCTTTAAATTCAGCAAAAGTTTTACTGTTGTCGCTATCAGCATAGGTATTATAAATTAACTTAATTTCATCTCCTGATTTTCCAACAACTTGCCATAAATCCTGTATAGTTTCGTCGTCACTAAAACTTACTAATTGACTTTTATCTGAATTGACATCAAAAATTACCCAGTTTTTACTTCCTAAATCTGAAAGATTTATTGCGCTTTGTAATCGATCTATTTTTTCTTCTAATTCTTTTATTTTAGAATCATCAGTTTTGCTTTCTGAACGAGGGCAAATATATATTACATTATTTTCATCTAATCCGTTTTTGCTTAATTCATCCCAACTTTTTAAAACAGAAATAGCCACTCTACCATCACATAGTTTTTCTACGTCTTGGTTTTTTTCATCTACTACTGCATCTGCTAATACATAATAATTGTTTTTATAATCTACAAGTTTATTTGTTATAGGGTTTATTATTTTATCACTTACTAAACCTTCATTTTTTAAAACTTCTAATGTTATTACAGCTCCCTCAACATTATTTTGTATATTTTCATATATTTCAGAATGGTTTGATAAATAAACGTCCAATGCATTATCAAAAACCTTAAAAGCATTATTTAATTTCTTTGCTTCTGAAGATTTTTTTATGTTTGTAATAGATACGATCGATATTGTTGCAATTACAGTTATTAACGCAATCGCTATAATTATTTCGATAAGAGTATATCCTTTTTTATTTTTTCTCATATGAATCCCTCTATTCTTATAGTTATTATATAAAATTATTATTGAATGTGCAACAAAAAAGAAGATGTTATTCTTCTTCTAAATTGTATTCAATAATGTATTTTGGTCTTCTTTTTGTTTCATTGTATATTTTACCAATATATTCTCCTATAACTCCTAAAGATAGTATTTGTACACCTGCAATTAGCCATATAGAACATACAATAAATGTCCAACCTGAAACTGTATTACCTATAATTTTATTTATTAATGCATAAATAACCATTATTATACTTATTATAAATATAATTATTCCTACGTTTAATATTAATCTTATTGGTTTTACACTGAATGATGTTATTCCATCTACAGCAAAGTTAATCATTTTCTTTAATGGATATTTTGATTCACCTGCAAATCTTTCGTTTCTTTCGTAATAGACTACATCACTTTTATATCCTATAAGGGGAAACATACCTCTTAAAAATAAGTTTACTTCTTCGAAATTTTCTAAATCATTTAATACTTTTTTTGATGTTAATCTATAATCAGCGTGGTTAAATACAACTTCTACACCTAATTTATTCATTATTTTATAAAATGATTCTGCTGTGAAACGTTTAAAGAATGTATCTTTTTTTCTTGCACTTCTAACACCATATACTATTTCGCTACCTTCATAATATTTTTTTATCATCTCATCTATAGCATTAATATCATCTTGTAAATCAGCATCCATACTTATTATAATATCTGCATATTCTTTAGCAGTCATTAAGCCTGCTAGTAAAGCGTTTTGATGTCCTCTATTTCTAGATAAAGAAATTCCTGTAAATAATTTTTCTTTGTTTTTAATAGTTTTAATTAGTTCCCAAGTTTTATCTTTTGAACCATCATTTACATACATTACTTTACTTTTTTCAGATATAACTTTGTCTTTTATTAATTTTTCTAACTTTGTTTTTAATTCTTTTGTTGTTTCTTGTAATACTTCTTCTTCGTTGTAGCACGGTATAACTATATATAAAACTTCTTTTTTCATCTTTACCTCTATTTATATTATTAAACAGTATATTTCTGTTAGAAATTTACTTTTTTCTATTATTCCTTTTAATTTTCTTCCTTTAAAGTATTTATTGTTTTTATAGTTTGGATAGTATTTATTTAAATAATTAAAGGAATCATTAATAAATTTTTTTGCTCTTTTTTTATCTTTTTGATATTTTTGTTGAATATTATAGTTAGTAAGTTTACTAATTATTAATGTTTCTAATTCTTCTTGGTATATATTTTCTTTTAGTGTATTTCTGATTATATCCAAACTTTTAAATATATCGAATACTAATTCGTCTCTAATTGTTGTTTCACTTTTTTCATGTATTGTAAAGTATGATAAATATTCATCTATTTTTCCTATCTTTTTTGCTTTTTTGTATAGTTTTATTACTAGAGCCATATCTTCATATTTTATATTAGTTGGAAATAGTAATTCGTTAAATAATTCTTTTTTAAATATTTTATTACATGGACCTAAATTAGTTTTATTAATTATATTTGGTAGTTTTTTTAAAGATGTATTTTCGAATGATAATAAGTTATATTTTTTTTCTTGTTTTGTTTTTTCATTAATTTCAATATAATTACATATTACAATATCTAAGTCATCTTTTTTTGCTTTTTTATACATTTTTTCTAACATTAATTCATCAATGTAATCATCTATATCAACAAATGAAACATACTCTCCTTTAGAAAGATTTATTCCTTTATTTCTTGTATCTCCAATACCAGTATTATTTTTATAAATATATTTTATTCTTTTATCTTTATAACTATTTACTATTTCTTTTGTATTATCTTGTGAACCGTCATCAACAATTATTATTTCAATATCTTTTAAAGTTTGATTTAATATACTTTCTAAACATTTTTTTACATATTTTTCTCTATTATATGTTGGAATTATTACACTTACTTTTGTCATTTTAAACCTCTTATTAATTTATAATATAATTTTGGAGATATTTTTATTAGTATTTTTTTTATTTTGTTTTTTAAATTATTAGTTAGTAAATTATCATAAACTTTATATTCTTTTAATTTTTTTATATAGTTTTTGTAATCTTTTTCTTTTAAATTTAACGATTTTAATATTACAGAGTTTGCAATAAAACTTTTATATATTGTTAAGTCACCTTCAATGTTTTGTGACCATTTTATTAAATTTTTATAGTGTTTTAAAACATCATTAGATTTTTTTATTTCTTTTTCATAATCAGTATTATTCATTATACTATTTTTTCTTTGTAGATAATTATATCCTATATAATTTATTGATGTAACTTTTTTCGAAGATATTATTATGTATGGAATTAAGCCAAAATCTTCGTGATAAGTTTTTTCTTCAAATCTATAATTGCTTTTTAAAAAAGTTTCTTTTTTATATGCATAGCATACTGCTAATTCAACTAAATTATATTTTGATAATTTGTTAAATGCTTCTATTCCATTTAAGTTATTAAAGGTTTCTTCTTTGTATTCTTTTATAATTTTATTTGTTTCATCTAATGTTCTTATTTGAAAACGTATTAAGTCTTCATCTTTAATAGTTTTATTTAGAGTTTCTAATAATTCTTTTTCTATAAAGTCATCACTATCTATAAATAATATATAGTCACCTTTTGCATTACTTACTCCCGTATTTCTTGCACTTGATAATCCTTTATTTTCTTGATTTATTATTTTAATTTTTTTGTTTGATTTATAACTTTCTAATATTTTAGATGTATTATCTGTTGAACCATCGTTTATAATTATAATTTCATAATTATTATAAGTTTGATTTAATACGCTGTCTAAACATTTTTTTATATATTTTTCTACATTATATGCTGGTATTATTAGTGAAAATTTATGTTTCATATTAAACCTTCTTTCTATGTTTATTATATTATAATTAAAGTATATTTTAAATATTTTATTTAGTAATAAAGATTTATGTTAATAAATTAATTCATACTATTAACACTTGTCCGTTTATGTTTGCACTTATTTATTTAATATATTGTTTATTTCTTTGATTCTTAAATCATTAATTTTTTTAATATTAATAGTATTATTATTGTGTAATTTGTTATCTAATATATTTTCTATTTCTTTAATAAAATTTGATTTTGATATTAAGAATCCGAAGTTATCACCGATTTTAGTATATTCATCACTTCTTTTTATTGTGGAAATTATATCTTTTTTTAATACTATACTTTCACTAAAAATAACTGGGTATCCTTCATAGTTACTAGTTAAAACTAAGTAGTCACAAGCTTTTATATATGGATATGGGTTATTTTTTTGTCCCAACAATTCTATATATTTTTCTAATTTGTTGTCGTTAATATATTTAATATATTTATTTTTATCTAAACCGTCTCCTAATATATATAGTTTTATATTCTTATATTTGTTTTTTAATATGTTTATTTGTTCTAATAAAAATAAAATATTTTTAGATTTTTCTTCTAATCTACCTACAAATAATAGATTTATATTGTTTTTATTAAATTTTATTTGTTCTAAGTTTGATTTATTTTTTATTTCTTCTATATCAATTATATTGTTAATAACTATACTTTTATCAACAATATTTTTATAATAATTTAATAAATGGTCTTTTGCTTCATTTGATACAAATACTATTTTATTAAATGAATCTAAGTTTCTAGTATCATAAAAGTTTCTTAATTCTTTTTCAGTTAAAATTTCTGTATAATCACTATGTATAAATAATATTTTGTTATTACTTGATATTCTTGTTAAAAAATTTGCTGGATAAGAATATGTTGCATAACATATAGAAGTATCATAAGTATTTTTTAATAATATTTTGTATCTTTTTTGTTTTAAATAGTTTAATGTTTTTTGTATTATTTTTATTTTTAGGTTATATGGTTTATATTCTATAATGTTTACGTTTTTTGGTGCTTCGTTTAGAAGTTCTCCTTCTACTTTTTCTAAAAATAAATCTACGTTATATTTTTTATAGTCTATAATTTTTAATAAATTAATTAAAGATTTTTCTATTCCACCAATACATAATGTATTAGATGCTATTAGTATGTTTTTTTTCATTGTATCATTTCTTTCTTCTTAATATTATTATAATATAATTAGATAAATAGAACAAATAAAAAGATTAGTTATTTGCTAATCTTATCGTGTTTATATAATATATTTGTTTTAAATATAAATATTGTTATTGCTATCATTAATAAGACGTATATCGTTATTGCTTCGTCTGTTTTTCCTATAGCGTAAAGAATTGATACAGCACTAAATAATGAATTTATAAAATATATTATTAGAACTGTTTTCTTTACTGATGAAGTTTTATTTAGTAATTGAAAGTGTACGTGTTCTTTATCTGGTTTCCCTATAGATTCACCTTTTATTAGTCTTCTTAATATTGCTAAAAGTGTATCAAGTATTGGTATAAAAAGAATAAGTATTGGAATCATGAAGGATGTTAGTGTAGCAGTTTTAAAACCTAATAATGCTACTATTGCAACCATGTATCCTAAGAACATACTTCCTGTGTCACCCATAAATATTGTTGCTGGATTAAAATTATAGTATAAGAACCCTAATGTTGCACCTAGAGTTATTAGACATAGTATGAATCCTAGATTGTCTATTCTTCCTAAAAGTATTGAAATAATTATAATTGTTATAAAATATATTGAACTTGTTCCTGCTGCTAGTCCATCTAAGCCATCTATTAAATTTATTGAATTAATACAAGCAATTATTATGAATAGTGATATTGGGTATGCCCAGAAACTTAGATTTATATTCATACCTAGTATTGTTAGTTCATTAATTGATATATTTCCAAAGAATACTAATATTAATGCAACTATAATTTGACCACATAATTTTGTTGTTGCTTTTAATGGATTTATATCATCTATTATTCCTAATAAGACTATTAAGAAACTACCTATTAATATTGATATCATTTGAGTTGTTAGTGGTGCAAAGAGCATATACCCTATTAAAAATGATAAAAATATTGCAAGTCCACCTAACCTTGGCATAGGTTTTTTATGTACTTTTCTTTCATTAGGAATATCCATAGCATTTATGTGTATTGCTATTTTTCTAACTAATGGTACTAGTATCAATGATGATACAAAAGTTATTAATATTATGTAAAATATATTCACATTGTTAACTGTTATATTCATAGTTCACTTCCTCATAATTATTATAACTTCAAATTATTTATTTATCTACATTAACCTTATTATTTTACATTTTTTTGATATAGAAAAAAGGATTTATTCATCCTCTTTTAAGTATTAATTATATTCATATAATTATTTGTGAATTCTACCATTAAACTTTCTTTTAATGTTTCATCAGTGATTATATCCATATAAATATCATTATTCTCTTTCTCTTCAATAAATATTTCATATTCATCAGTTGGTTCTTTTGTTATATTATCAACTTTTATTGCAAAGAAATATTTTTTATTATCTAATATAGTTTCATCTAATAGAGCATATTCTGTATTGTCATCTAGAGTAATTAGTGTATCTTTTTCCATATTACTCCGCACTTTTTGCTAGAAACAAATTGTTTACTACGCTAGCTATTTCAAAATCTGTTATTGTTTTTGTAATAAGTTTGTCTCCATTCATTAATACTTCTAAAGAATGTATGTTTTCTTTTATTGGTTCGTCATTCTCGTCTAATTCTACTGCAAATATATATTTTTTATTTTTATATTCTAATTCATCTAAAACATAAGCTTTAGCACCGTTACTTAATTTTATAACATAATCTTTCATTAATGTATGCTCCTTCCTATGTTAGCGACATCTTTTGTTAATTCTGTAATGTTAACCCATGCTTGAGATACACCATTTTTACCTACATCTACAGCGATTGAGCTTGGATCTATTCCCATTGCTTGTAAATCACTAATTGACATTCCGTTTGTGTTAATAATTTGTCCAACAGTTCCGTCTGGATTCATTACAGCAAATCTTTGGAATACAGAATCACTGTTAACGTATTTGCCTATTAAATTTTCTGGATTGGCGTTGTTAACTGCCCAGTTGGCAGAATCGTGCCCTACACTAACATTGTGATTACCTACATTATTTCCTATTCTTATATCACTATAAGAATTAGTATCTACTGTTTGTGTATTATTTACAGTTGGATTATTTGTTTGTGTGTTTTGTGTGATTGTTTCTGTAGGTGCATTATTTGTTCCCACGAAATTTTTTGCTATGTGTCCAACGTTAAGTCCTATTAATCCACCAGTTAAGCCCCAAGATATATCTCTTAAACCTTCTTCTGATTTAATATAGTTTTTAAATTTTTCTATTCCAGCTTTTAATTTATTGTCAGGTAATTCAACTGAAACAATTTCATTTTCACCATTAAGTCTTTTTTCTCTTGCTTCTTTTCTTTTTTTGTTAACAAAATATTTTGCGACAGCTAATCCTGCATTTGCAATTATTAAACCAGTTGTTCCTACAGCGAATCCTATTGTTGCACCAAGTGCTAATCCACCCGCTAAAAATGCGAATGTTTTCCAAGTTAGTTTAGGATTCTTTTCTATTTTATCAATAGGTATTGGTTTCTTTTCATTTCCTTTTATTTTCATCAAAAATTCTGATAACTCATTTTTTAAAGGTTCTGGAAGGGTCACTTTCTTTTGAGCTATATCATGAACTCTGTTAACAAATTCTTCACTGTTAGTATCTAAACCGTTTTGAACATCTTTATATAAATTTTTAATATCTTCTAAACATTCATAATATAATGCAATATTATTTTTTCTATTTCCTAGTTCATCTTTCTTTTGGTTTATTTCATTTTCTAGATCTTTTAAATTAGTATTGTTGTTGTTTACTAATAATTTTTCAAGTTCTTTTAATCTTGCTTTGTCACTTTCAAACTCAGGATACATATTATCTTCTGGGTTTAGTTCTGTTAATCCTATCTTTTTCTTTAGTACTTCGTACTCTTCATGTAATCTTGCATTTTTATTCTCTGGTAAATTATTTATTTGTTCTTCTAATTCTTTTAATCTTGCTTTGTCA
>CAKOJI010000006.1 GCA_934089255.1 uncultured Bacilli bacterium
TAAACATAATATCTCGTTAGATAATAATAAATATAAGAGTTTAAATATTATTAATTTAAATAATCAATATACAAATTTAGGATTATTATTATCTGATGAATGTCCTTATTCAATAAAATGTGCGATTTATAATGGAACAAATAAGTTAGAATTTAAAGATAGAAAAGAATTTACTGGATCAGTTTTAAAACAAGTAAATGAAGTATTTGAATATTTAGACTTATTTAATAAAACTAAAGGAAGAATTGTTGGGTTAGAAAGAATTGATACAAAGGATTACCTTGAATATGCGATAAGAGAATCATTATTAAATGCAATTATTCATAGAGACTATAATTACAAAGGAAGTATTCTTATCTCACTTTATGATGATCATTTTGAAATAACTTCATTGGGGGGTATTGTTAAAGGGTTAAGTTTAAATGATTTATATTTAGGAATATCCGAAAGCAGAAATCCTAATTTGGCAAATATATTTTATAGATTAAAATATGTTGAAAGTTTTGGAACTGGAATTGGCAGAATAATTCAATCATACGATGATTATAATAAAAAACCTATATTTGTAGATACAGATAATGCATTTAATGTAACATTATATAACGTTAACTATGTTGAAAATCATGAAAAAATATTACCTTCTAATTTAACGCAAGAAGAAAAAATAGTAGAATATTTAAAGAAAAATAATAAGATAAATAGAAATATAGTTGAACATTTATTAGATATTTCATCAACGAGAGCAAAAAATATATTAAATAATATGTGCAAAAATAAATTAATTGTTATGGTTGGAAGTGTTAAAAATATTGTATATGTGTTAAAATAATATTAGATTCGTTAACAAAGTTGTAGACCTCTACGTCGTCAGCACCATAGGGAAATCCACAAATAGTGTATACTAATCATCGAGATGTGCTTAAGAAATTTTAGAAGCCTTAGGTTTTTTTCATTTTTTAAAATTTATTTCAACCCCAATTAATAAATAATTATTGTATAGTTAACGCTATATAATAATTTTTTTTTAACAACGTAAAATTAACTATGGAAAGTATAGAAGAAAGACTACAAGAAATTAAAATTGAAGATTATATTTGGGTAATCTACATTATCATAATAATTCTTAGTTGGTACGCAAATAGTAAAGAAGAAGACTATCTAATAAACAACAATAATAAAAGCAAAGAAGAATATCGAAATATTATGATATTTATTTTTGCTGTCTTAGTAATTATATACTTTTATTTCACTAAAGATAGTTATAATGGTGTAAAAAATTTAAGAAATACTGACACTGAAAAAAAGAAATACTTAACGTATGCATCTTTTCTAGGTTCTTTACTAATATTAATAAGCGGAGTTATATTCCTTTTTATAGCAATATCAGATGAAGATATCGATGTCGAACTTGCTTTTAATTAAAGCAATAATCTAAATCACTCAACATAATTTTTAATATTTTTAAAGCCTTATCTTTATATTTTAAAACAACTTTATATTCTATATTAAGCATTATACTAATTTCTTTAAAAGTATATTCATAATAGAAATGTAAAATAATAATTCTTCTATATTGATACTTTAATCTATTTACACATTCTAATAATATTTTATTTCTTTCTTTTAAAATAAGATAATTTAAAATATTAATTTTATTATCACTTAATAAATTATCATACATATTCTTATACTCACATTTATTTTTATAATAACGAGCTTTCTCATTATAAACATTTCTCATTTTATTGAAAGAAAATTTTAAGATAGTACCAATACTTTTATTATCTAATTCTATTTGTTGATATTTATCATGATATGCTAAGAAAGTTCTATTAATAGTATCTTCTATATTGCTATAATCTAAACCATACCAAGCTACATTTCTCAAATACAAATTTATTTTGTTACAAATTTCATAATAATTATCCATAATACTTCACAATAAAATACTACCATTTTTTTTAATAAAATGGTATCCTTA
The DNA here is from genome assembly GCA_934089255.1 of uncultured Bacilli bacterium. Classification (GTDB taxonomy): domain Bacteria; phylum Bacillota_I; class Bacilli_A; order RF39; family UBA660; genus UMGS1124. The sequence goes on from CAKOJI010000006.1 coordinate 1,982, forward strand.
AATTGGTGATAATAATGAAAAAAGAAGTGTTAGAAAAAATAGTGAACATATCTTCTATAGTTAGTGTAATAGTAAGTATAATAAGTTTATACATAGCAATACTTGTTAGAAAAGATACAGCAGAATTATCAAAATTCTCAGACAAACCAATATATTATACAATTTCATTGTATAAAAACGAAAATACTAAAGTAAGTGAAGTATCAGATAAATATTTATCTATAGATTTATCACTAGTAGTAGATGATTTTAAAGTGGAAAAGAAAAACTTTTTAGATGTTAACTATAATTCTGTATTTACAAAAATTAAATATTATATGGTTTATGATTATAACGATAAAACATTCGATTACATGTCATATTCTTTAGATGATAAAAGTACTTCAAAGTTAAGATTTGAAGATAAATATCAAGCAATACCAGTAAAATTAAATTACTCATTCACACCTAATAAAAAATATTGTTATATTTTAATATATACAGAAACTACAAGTGAAAAAAACTTAGATTTAATATTTTTTAGATATAACGATAATGATGATACATTTAGTTTAGATACTATAATAGAAGATAACAAAGAAAAAATTGATATAAAAAGAATAGATTATAATACTTTAATATGTAAAAAATATTTTAAAAACTTATGGAAAGAAAATAGTATAGATGAAAAAGATATTGATTTTATGTTTGACGTATATCAAGATTTAAGAAGTAAATTAATTAGTTAATTTTATGATATAATTATTGTAGGAGTGGTTTTATGTTATTAGATTTTTTTAAGAAAAAGAAAAAAATACCGGCACCATGGAAAAAGTATTATACTGATGATGAATTAAATATTAAAATAAGAAATATTTCTTTATACAAACAAGTAGCAGAAAGTAGTATAAAGTACCCAAATTATACAGCATATGAATATTTTGGTAAAAAAGTTAAATATAAAAAATTTATAAGACAAATAGATAAATGTAGTTATGCACTAAAAAAATATAACGTTAATAAAGGAGATATAATAACTATTTGTCTACCAAATGTTCCCGAAGCATTAATACTATTTTATGCTTTAAATAAAATAGGCGCAATAGCAAATATGGTTCATCCCTTATCTGCAGAAGAAGAAATAAAATTAAGTTTAAATAGTACTAGAAGTAAATATTTATTTGCAATTGATATGTGTTATTCAAAAATAAATAATATAATTGATGGAACAAAAGTTAAAAAAGTTGTATATATAAAAGCAAGTGATTCACTAAAATTACCCCTAAAAGTAGGATATTATTTTAAAAATCTAAATAAATATGAGCACTATAAACTAAATGAAAAAAATACAAACTGGAATTTATTTATGTTAAATAGATTCCTAGTAAATAAAAATAAAATTAAATTTAAAAAGAACGGCAAAAATACTCCAGCTATAATACTTCATAGTGGTGGAACAAGTGGAATTCCAAAAAATGTTGTACTACAAAATAGAGCATTCATACTGGGAGCAAAGCAAGAAGAAACTGTTTTAAAAAAATTAAATCCCGGTGATTCATGCTTAGGAATAATGCCAAACTTTCATGGATTTGGAATAAGTGTTTTAATGCATACACCACTTACATTAGGATGTTACACTATATTAGTTCCACAAATAGATTCTAAAAAATTTGATATATTGTTAAAGAAAACTAAACCAACTTGTATTTTAGGTGTACCCACATTATTTGAAGCTTTAACTAATAGTAATAACGTTAAACATTTAGATCTATCATTTATGAAATATATAGTAAGTGGTGGTGATATATTACAAAAGGGACTAGAAGATAAAATAAATACTTATTTAAAAGAACATAATGCAAATATAGAAGTAACACAAGGATACGGTATGACAGAAGCCTTAGCAGCAGTAACTTTAGCACACGATAGAATTAATAAAAGCGGGTCTATTGGAATACCTCTACCAGGTAACTACATAAAAATAATTAATCCATCAACTAGAGAAACTTTACCATATAATAATATTGGAGAAATTTGTATACATACAAAAGCCCTAATGTTAGGATATTTAAATAATGAAAAAGAAACAAACGAAGTATTACAAGTGCATGAAGATGGATATGTTTGGTTACATACAGGAGACTTAGGACTTATGGATGAAGATGGTTTTATATTTTATAAAGGAAGAATAAAACGAATGATAATATCTAGTGGATATAATATTTATCCAAATCATATTGAAGATATTATAGAAAGTCATCCAGCAGTTTTACAATGCACCGTTGTTGGAATGCCACATCCATATAAAAAAGAAGTACCAAAAGCATATATAGTACTTAAACCAGGATTTCATGGATTATTTATAAAAACAGAAATTAAAGAATACTGTAAGAAAAATTTAGAATATCATATGGTACCATATAAATTTGTATATAGAAATAACTTACCAAAAACAAAATTAGGTAAAGTAGATTTTAAAAGATTAATGGAAGATAATGATATTGATGATGACGAAGGAGAATAATAATGAAAGAATTAATGAGTGAATTTAAAAAATTTATAAGTAAAGGAAATGTATTAGATTTAGCAGTAGGTGTAATTATAGGTGGAGCATTTCAAAAAATAGTATCAAGCCTAGTAAATGATATATTAATGCCCATATTAGGTATAATAACAGGAGGTCATGATTTTACAAAATTAACACTTAAAGTAAAAGATGCAACTATAAATTATGGTATGTTTATACAAAATATTTTTGATTTTATAATTATGGCATTCTGTATTTTTATAATTATTAAAATATTTAACAAAATAAAAGATACATTTGAACATAAAAACGAAAAAAAAGAAGAAATAACAAAAACAAACGAAGAATTATTACTTACTGAAATAAGAGATTTATTAAAAGGTAACAAGAAAAAAGATTAAAAATATTAAACTATTCAAAGCTAATTTAAGTATAAATATTATATAAAAAATCTTAGAACTAAATACTTAAAAAGTAAATAAAACGGCTAAACTTTATATTTAGCTGTTTTTGTGTTATAATTACGTTTACGGAAGTGATTTTATGTATAGTTTATTCATAAGTACATATAACAAATATATTATTATTGGATTACTAAAAAATGGAGAATTAATTAATAAAAAAGAACAAGTTTCTGCACAAAATCATAGTATTTATACAATGAGTATGATAGATGATATTTTAAAAGAAAATAATATAGGTACTACTTATTTAAATGAAATTATAGTAGTAAATGGCCCAGGCTCATTTACTGGATTAAGAATAGGAGTTACAATTGCAAAAACATTAGCCTATACTTTAAATATACCAATTAAAACAATTTCTAGTCTAGAAGCACTAGCAGTAAGTAATGATACTAAATGTAACAAATTAGTAACAATATCTGATTTAAAAGGAAAATATATTGGATACTTTAATAAAGATAATATTAATTTAGAACCATTTACATATTTAAAAAATGAAGAGTATAAAGAATATATAAAAAATAAAGAAAAGTATATTCTTGACAAAGAAAATATAGATATTAATAAAATATATAAATATTTAAGAAATAAAGATAGTATTAATGCACATCTTGTTAATCCAATATATATAAAAGGAATTGACGCTTTAAATGGTAAATAGTCCTAGTATATCTGATATTGATACGATAAAAAAATTAGGTTTATTACTAAACGATAATTTTATAAAAACAAATAATATAGAAGAAATAATTAATAACAAAGAAATAATAGGTTATTATATTTTAGATAAATTAGTAGGCTTTATTATATTTAAAAAGTTATATGAAACAATTGATATATTATATGTTGTAGTTGAACCAGACTATAGAAAAAAAGGTATTGGTAGTAAATTACTTAATGAAATAATAAAAATGGAATGTAAACATATTATGCTAGAAGTTAATACTAAAAATATTGCAGCAATAAATATATATAAAAAAAATAATTTTAAAATAATTAATACAAGAAAAAATTATTATAAAACAGATGATGCATACGTAATGGAGTTGATAAAATGAAAGATGTATATATATTAGGTGTTGAAAGTAGTTGTGATGAAACAAGTGTTTCAATTGTAAAAAATGGTTGTGAAGAAATTGCAACAGTAGTTTCTTCACAAATGGATACTCATGCTAATTATGGAGGTGTAGTACCAGAAATAGCAAGCAGAATGCATACAGAAAGTGTTACACTCGTACTAGAAGAACTTTTAAAAAAATCTAGTATAACTATAAATGAAGTAGATGCAATTGCAGTAACTTATGCACCCGGACTACTAGGAAGTTTGTTAGTAGGAATAGAATTTGCAAAAACTTTAGCTTTAGTGTATAATAAGCCACTAATTGCTGTACATCACATAAGTGGACATATTTTTGCAAATAATTTAGTAAAAAAAATTGAATACCCAACACTAGCATTAGTTGTAAGTGGTGGACATACTGAATTAGTAAAAATGACAAGTGATTACGATTTTCTAGTATTAGGAACAACACTTGATGATGCAATAGGAGAATGTTTTGACAAAGTTGCTAGAGTATTAGGATTAAAATATCCTGGTGGACCAAATATAGAAAGAATAGCAAAATTAGGGAAATGTTCATATAATTTACCAATTCCTATGAATAATAATGAGTTAAATTTTTCATATAGTGGATTAAAAAGTGCAGTAATTAATTTAGTACACAATGAATTACAAAGAGGAAATGAAATAAATAAAGAAGACTTAGCGTGTACTTTTCAAACTATTGCAATAGACGAAATAATAAGAAAAACAGAACTAGCTATAAAAAAGACTGGAATAAAAAGATTAATAGTAGCAGGCGGTGTAAGTGCAAATGGTTTTTTAAGAAATAAATTAACAGACATGTCAAAAGAACTTAATGTTGATTTATCCATTCCACCACTAAAATATTGTACAGATAATGCAACAATGATAGCATGCGCTGCATATCCACAATATTTAAAAAATGACTTTACAGATTTCAAATTAAATGGAAAAAGTCAAGAATATTTCTTTAAAAAATAATTAATAATAAGGGGGCTTTAATTATGAGATTTTATGAAGAAAAAGAATTGAGCAAAATTATTAGCCATTTTAAAAAAGATAACAATTATTATCAAGTTAGTTATTTAGATGGTGACATAGTAGAATATTTTAATAGTGATAAAAATCATGAAGAAGAATTAATGAATAGAATGTTAAAAGATGCAATAGAAAGAGATAAAAATCTTTATGAAAAGTATAAAAATTACTTACCAAAAGATTTAATACAGTTTATACTTACATTATTTGCATTAGGATTATCAACAAATATTAAATTTTTATTTTGTACACTATTTGTATTTACAATATATCAAATAAAAACTAGTATTTCTGATATAATTAAATATGCTGAATTAGAAAAATATCACAATTATTTCTTAATAAAAGATGATTTAGAAAAAGAAGAAAATAAAGATATACTAAATGTGATAGAGTTTGAAAAAATGTATCAAATTCCAATAAATCCAAATACAATAGATGGATATAGCGCACTTGATATGAGAACATTAAAAAAAGAAATTAATAGAAGAAAAGGTATTTAAATACTTTTTTTTTATTCTAAATAATGTTATACTCTTATTAAGAATAAGAGAGGGTATTTATGGATAGAACAAGTATAAAAAATATATTAACAGAAAATGAACTTACTAGTATAGATGGATTTTTTAAAGCAGCAAACTATCTATCTTGTATTCAAATATATTTATTAGATAACCCATTACTAACTAGGCCATTAACAATTGATGATGTAAAACCTAGATTAGTAGGTCATTGGGGAACCGCTCCAGGACAGAATTTCATATATGCACATTTAAATAGAATTATAAAAAACAATTTACTTGATATGATTTACATTTCTGGCCCAGGACACGGTGGTCAGGCGATGATCAGCAATAACTATTTAGAAGGAACATATAGTTTATTTTATCCTGAAATAACAGAAGATATAGACGGTATAAAAAAATTATGCAAAAGATTTTCTTTCCCAAAAGGAGTTTCAAGTCACGTAGCACCAGAAACACCAGGTTCTATAAATGAAGGTGGTGAGTTAGGATATAGTTTAGCACACGCGTATGGAGCAGTATTAGATAATCCTGACTTAATTGCTGCATGTGTAATAGGTGATGGAGAAGCAGAAACAGGGTCATTAGCAACAAGTTGGCATTTAAATAAATTTATAAATCCATTAACAGATGGTGTAGTTTTACCAATTTTGCACTTAAACGGTTATAAAATTGCTAATCCAACAATATTAGGTAGAATGAGTGATGACGACTTAGAAAAAATGTTTGAGGGTATGGGATATGAAGTTCTATTTGTAGAAGGTCATGAGACAAGATACATGCATCAAAGAATGGCTGAAGTATTAGATTACGCAATAACAAAAATAAAAATCAGAAAAATATTAGCAAAATCAAATATTAAAGAAAAAATACCAATGATAATTTTAAGATCACCAAAAGGATGGACAGGTCCAAAAATTGTTGATGGAAAACAGGTAGAAGATTCGTTTAGATCACATCAAGTTCCAATAGTAGTAGATAAAGAGCATCAAGAATTATTGCCAGTTTTAAATCAATGGTTAAAATCGTACAAACCAGAAGAATTATTTGATGAAACTGGAAAATTAAGAGATAAGTACAAATTATTTGTTCCAGATAAAGAATTTAGAATGGGATTAAGTAAGTATGCTAATGGTGGTTTATTAACGAAAAAAATAAATTTACCAAATGTATTAGAATATGGAATTGAATTTGATAAACCCGGCTCAATAAACGGAATGGATATGAAAGAATTGGGTAGATACTTAAAAGATGTCATAAAATATAATCCAACAAATTTTAGAATATTTGGGCCAGATGAAGCGTTATCAAATAGATTAAATTACGTATTTGAAGAAACAAACAGAGAATGGAATATGAGTATACTTCCTACAGACGATTACTTAAATAATCGAGGTAGAGTAATTGATAGTTTCCTATCTGAAAATGTATGTGAAGGACTTTTAGAAGGTTATGTACTTACAGGAAGACACGGAATATTTCATACCTATGAAGCTTTCTCTAGAATAATTGACTCTATGGTAAGTCAACACACCAAATGGATAAAAGCATCAAAAGAAATAAGTTGGAGAAAACCAGTTCCTTCAGTAAATATTATTTTAACAAGTCATATATGGCAGCAAGACCACAACGGATATACACATCAAGAACCAGGTTTTTTAAATCATTTAATAACAAAAAAGAAAGATCAAATAGGTTTATATTTACCAGCAGATGCAAATACACTTATTTGTACTATCAATCATTGCTTAAAAACACAAAATAAAGTAAATGCAATAGTTGCTAGTAAACACGAAAGACCTGAATGGCTAAATATGTCATCAGCCATAAAGCATTTTAATAATGGTGCTAGTATCTGGTCTTGGGCAAGCGATAAAGAACCAAATATAATCTTAGGTTGTGCAGGTGACACACCGACACTTGAAGTTTTAGCGGCAAAAACAATACTAAAAAAATATATACCAGATTTAAAAGTAAGAGTTGTAAACGTAGTTAACTTATTAAAATTAGATAAATCTTCTCCTGAAGGACTAACTGATGAAGAATATAATTATTTATTTACAGAAAATTTACCAATAATTTTTGTATTCCACGGTTATCCAAACTTAATAAAAGAACTTACATTAGATAGACAAAATAAAGACATAACTGTTCTTGGTTATATAGAAGAAGGCGCTATAACAACGCCATTTGATATGAGAGTAAAAAATAAAATAGATAGATTTAATATATGTTTAGAAGTAACAAAACATATAAGCGACACATTTGATAAATTCGAAATAACTAACTATGCAGTTAAAGAACTAATTAAACATAACGAACATATTGTTAAATATGGTAAAGATTTAGAAGAAGTAGAAAATTGGAAATGGAACAATTAATCTACTTTTTTTTAATTTTATGTGTTACAATTATAATAGGAGTGATTATATATGTTATATGATGACAAAGCGTTTTATATATTTGTTAGTGATGATGAATATCATAACAAAAAAATGTACTATAGAAGTAATGAACTTAATGGTAAATTAATAATAAGTTACTATAAACTAGATGATGACATAGTAATAAGAATTAATTATCCAGATAAAGAAATATTATCAAAAGAAGTAGATTTAACTAATTATGAATTAATAACTAAATATTATATTGAAAGAATGGAATCAAATGGATTTGAAGAATATCCAACAACATATGAAAAAATATATGGATTAGGAATATATAAAAAATATTTTGTAACAGGTTATACACCAGATATGCCTTGTATAAAAAAATATTTAGAATATGATTATTTAGAATATGAAAAACTAAACACTATAGCTGAAAACAAAAAAGAGTTAAGAGAATTAGAAGATTTATATAATAAATGTTTAGATTTTGATAATCCAGAAGTAGTAAAAAAGAAATTTACTGAATATGATAAAAATTATAAAACGATTACACAAAATTTTAAAGATGAAGAATTTTTAAATTAAAAAAAGAATTAATATAATTCTTTGCATACACCCGGATTAGGTTTATAAAAACAATGATTTTTATATCTACCAGCAAAAGGCTGTCCATAAAAATTGCTTTTACAATTATTACCGGTACCAGGTGCATAAAACCATAAAGAGTGAGTAGCAGGGTGATAGTATTCGCCATCTATCACTCTTTTTGCTAAATTTTTTTCAAATGTAGTGCTTGTGGAGTAAAAAAGAGAAGAATTAATTCCACTAAATCCACCTGGATTTTGGTAAATAACATCATATAATGTACGAATATCTTTAAAAACATCACAAGTTGCAATAGCACGATTAACTATTACATTACCAACCATTAACATACCAAGACTACCTTCACCAAGTGCTTCAGCACGCATTAATCTAGCCACTAAATCTAATTCTTTTTTTGTATAACTGACTAACAAACTAATCACCTATAAAATAATATGAATATAATATAAAATTATAACAAATTATTTAAGATAACATAGTAAATAATTCTCATCAATTTCAATACCAGCCAAAGAATAAATTTCTAAATAACTAACTACTTTAACAAAATTTTTCACATTATATAACCATTGATTATTAATTTTCTTATATTTTGCCGGCTTGAAAGTAGGAATAGGTAACTCACTAATATAGTAACCATTATGTGAATAATAATTTCTCAAAGCTCTTACTTCTTCTTCTATAATACTATTTTTTTCATTTTTAAAAAATTTTTTCTTAACAATAGGATATTTTTCTAACAAATCAACTAAAAAATGACTATTTTTATTTTTATTAATTTTACTGTTAGTATATTCTAATACTCTATAATATTCCAAAAATTGAATTTCCGTTGAAACAATATTTCTATCAAAATTTAAAAAAGGAAAGAAAATATTGCTATTTTCATCAGTAATATGTATTAATAGATCAAACAATCTATCAAAACTAAGAATATTATTTATTTTTTTACCTAAATAGAATGATGGTGTTTTTTCTTCTATGTTTTTATTCATAAGATTATAAAATTCATAACTATTTTTTTTAGTACTATAGATAGTAATATGTTTACTTCTAGCATTTGTTAGCAAAAACAAATGAATTACACTATCAATTCTATTACTAACTTTTAATACAGTATCAAAATTAACATATTTTTCAAAAGAAATTTCAAAATATGAAGTAGGTTTAATATTATAATCATATGTATTAAAATCATAAGAAAAACTATTTATAAGTTTAATTGTAATAACATTATTTTTATAAGAAACGTTAGATATAATTTCATCTTCTTTATGTTTTGCTTCAATATTTATTTTATTTACTGATGTGATTATAGTAAATGATTTACTAGGAAATATATATTTAATGTAATCATTATAATAAATTATTTTTTTTATTCTAGTTTTATTTGTAAAATGAGTAATTGGTGTTTGCATATTATTTCCTATAATATACATTTGAGAAGAAATAATAGATTGAGGAATAGCCCTAAAAGTATTACTGTTTATAGCGCATCTATATAATGTTAATGGTTTATATTGACTAGTTATTCCATAAAATGTTTTAGTTTCTATTACTTTATCAAAGTCAAAATTATACAAACTAAATGCATTAAACTTATCAACATCTTTTACTTTTAATTCTAATTTATTTTCTTTTTCATTTATAATTGCTAACTTTTGTTCATCTTCTTTAATTTCTTTAAAAGGTTTCAAATCTAAATACCCAAACTCATTATTCATAAAATCACCACAAGTATTATACTATAAAATTAAATATGTTTTATATAATAATATTATTGTTTTTTTTAATTTCAATAAAAAAACTAACTTTAAGTTAGTTATCATCAACTGGCAGGGGTGGAGAGAATCGAACTCCCATCAAAAGTTTTGGAGACTCCTATGCTACCATTATACCACACCCCTGTGGACATACTAATTATAGCACACGTAATTAATTGATTCAATATTTTTTTAGAAAAAACGAACTCTGATGTGAGTTCATGTATATTGATTAAAATTTTAAATAAACTATAATTGGTGAATATATATGGAAAAAAAACTAAGAGAAATTATAAGTAGTAACATTAGATACTACAGATTTTCAAATAAACTTACACAAGAAGATTTAGGAGAATTAACAGGATTAAGTTCTAGATATATCAGTGATATAGAAAATAATAAAGGAAATATACCTATAGATACATTAGAAAAAATAGCAAAAACATTAAAAATTAAACCATATTTACTTTTAAAAGAACAAAAACATAAAAGACTTCCAGTAAGAGTTAATAACGAAATAAAAAAATAGAAAAAATCTATTTTATAACAACAATTGGATTATAACATTCAATTGCTTTAACCAATTTATTATGTCTTATAACAAAATGTATAATAGGATTAACACTTTTTGATAATATAACATAGTCTTCATTAACTATTGTAATGTCTATATTATCAAAATTTTTTTCTTTATTTTGAGTAACAATATAATTTTTGTTCTTATAATTAACAGTAGAATTATAATGTTCTAAAAATTCATCATAATTATATGAAATACGTTTTTCAAAAAAAGAATTAGATAATGTTAAATAAATACTATTATCTTTAAAATTATCTCTACTTACATTATATATAACATCATTTATTATATTAGTTTTTAATAACTCATTAGTATATTTTTCTTCAAAATGTTTATAATCTAAAATTTTATTTATATCATCAGAATTAATATTATTTCTTTTTAAAATTGATTTTAACAATTTATCACTAATTGTAAATAATGGTAGGGAAGAATAAATCCTTTTTCTATCTTTTTTTTCGTTAACACCATTTAATAAAAATTCCTTATATTGATCTTTATTTTCTACTTTATAAATATCCATTAAACTAGATGCTTTTTTTAAAATTAATCTACATTTTTCTTTATAATAATCAAGTTCTTTTAAGTTAGTTGCAATATAATATTTTCCTTTACTATGATTATTTTTTATACATTCTCCAGTCAATACAACACTACCAGAAGAATAATTGATATGTTGATAAACCGTATTTTTAATCTCTTTAAAATAATAAGGACTTACCTGACCTGTCATATAAATAGGTATCCAACTTTCTAACCCTAACATCATTTCATTAAAAGGTCTATCTAAATTATGAATAATATTTAAATGTAATCCTTTTTTTAAACACATAGCAACGCCAAACATCCACTTCTTTGAAAAATCTAAATCCTTAGCCATATCTTCCATTGGCATATCACTACACATAAAAATATCTTCTTTACTCTTAGATAAGACAGTTGCCTTAAAAAAATCCAATTCAGCTTTTTTCATTTCTTCTAAACCATAATAATTTTTAGTCTTTGCTTTATAAAATGGAATAGTAGGGATTTTTAACTCATCAAATTTTATAGATTTAATATAATCATTTAAATCAAAATCATCCAATTTATTTAAAAAATTAGCAACCTCTTTATTTTCCTCTTTACTATTATTTATTATCCAATATTTAACATTATCAAAATTAATAATGTCTTGCCCAAAAATATTATGATAAACATTTCCATACTTCTCTACACTATATTTTTTTAAAATAAAATTAGTTAAAGAATTAACAAATTCTTCTTTATTAGAAGGAACTCTGTTACCATTTCTAATTCTAGATAAATAACTAGGATCATAATTTAAATACTTTGATAAGACACTACACTTTATATCAAAATTATCAATTAAAATATTTAAATTATTTTGTACATTACTAAAATTAATAGTAGAAACATTGTTAGTGCCAATAAAGTCATTAAATATATCTTCTTCTTTATATTTATTACTAGATAATTTAGATAAAGATTTAGATATTTTTTTTATAGTATCATGATTAGGAACTCTTAAACCATTTCTATATCTACTTACTATTGATTCTGATAAATTAGCATCAATTGATAATTCTTTAGATGTACAACCAATTAAATTCATATACTTATTAAAAATTTCATTAAATTTCATAACACCATCCCCAAACAACTTATATAATACTAAATATTTTTACAATATGCAAATTGCTAAAAAGTCATTGACATTTCGTTAAATTCTATTTAAAAGAAACAATCTATATAATATACTTTAAATAGTAGTTATGTATTAAAGAAAATGAAAATACATAATATAAAAGAATTGGATGGTGAGTTTATGGCATTAATAAAATGCCCAGAGTGTAAAAATAATATAAGTGATCAAGCAGATGTTTGTCCTAAGTGTGGTTATGAAATAAATAATAACAACAAAACTAATAAAAACAATAAAAAAATCGACTATAAATACTTATTAATAGGTTTATTAATTATAGTTGTAGGATTTTATATGTTAAATAATAGAAATACTCCAACTACCGGAGGTGGAAGTGATAATCCAACAACAAATCCTTCTACTGGTACAACTACTCCTGGAACTAATAACGGATATGTAGTATTTAATGATACTAATTTAGGATTAAGCTACGAAATACCTAGTAATTATAAAACTTATGTAGATAACAACAAACTAAGTTATGTAGGAAGTAATATTGATAACGAAGGTCCTTTAATTCCATATATAGTATTAGGTTGGGATAGCACATATAGTGATCCTGCACAATTTTTAAACGCATTCACTAAAGAATTACAAAAAGTATATGGTGAAGTATTAATAACAATAGATATGATTTCAAATACAATAGGAAATTACTATGTATATGGTATACAATATCAATACAATTCGAGTGGACATATAGTAATAGATAATAGATATGCAATAAAAATTAATAATAAAATACTTATGATAGGTTCAAAAGAAGAAAATGTTAACACTGATACAATAAATAACATAGTAGGAGTAATCATACAAACTTTAAAAGGAGGTAATTAATATGTCTTTAATTAAATGTAAAGAATGTGGAGAATCAATTTCATCTAGTGCAAAAAGCTGTCCACATTGTGGATATAAAAATGAAATAAATACATGTCCAGAATGTGGTAAAAAAGTAAAAAGTAGTGATATAAATTGTAAAGAATGTGGGTATCCTTTACAAAAGAAAACAGCTTCTAGCATTGTAACTGAAAACTTAGATAAGATAACAGGAGCTAAATCAGAAAATTATGTAACTTTCAAAGATTTATTTAAAAATACATTTAAAAAACATACTGAAAAAGATTTAGATGATATATTCGTTTGTGGAAGTGAAACAACAACACCAAATATAAAAGATGTAAATGTAAAAAATGCAAGTGCGTGGGTATATTTTAAAATATTTATTTTCTTTTTAATAGCGTACATACCTTGCCGTATAGGTTTTATAAATTATGGAAATGATAATTTTTTACCAGCACTTATAATGCTTGGAGCATTTGCTATGCCAGTAGTTGTATTAATGTTCTTCTATGAAATAAATATATTTAGAAACATACCATTTTACAAAGTAATTAAATACTTTATCTTAGGTGGAGCATTAAGTTTAATTCTTGCTATATTATTCTTCTCATTAGATTTTAATACTGATATAAGAACTTATTCAGGGGCTTTGATGGTAGGTGTAATAGAAGAGACTGCTAAAGCAGCAATAGTTGCATTCTTTATATTTAAAAGTAAAAAATGTAATTACGTATTAAATGGTTTATTAATAGGTGCTGCAGTAGGAGCAGGATTTGCAGCATTTGAAACTGCAGGATATATCCTAAGAAATGGTATAAGTAACGGGTTACAAGCAATGTTATATGTAATTAAATTAAGAGGATTTTTAGCACCAGGTGGACACGTTGCCTGGGCTGCAATAGAAGGCGCTGCATTAATGTACGTAAAAGGTTTTGAAGAAATAGATAAAAAACATTTAAATGATAAAAGATTTTTACTTATTTGTTTAATTCCAATAGTGTTACACGGTATTTGGGATATGCCAATAAATATACCATATTGTGGAACACAAATAGCTGTTAGCATTATAGCGTGGTTAGTAATTATATATTTTATAAACTTAGGATTACAACAAGTAGATGAAGCAAAAAAACTAACAAAAACTCAAGAAGATAAATCTTGAGTTTTATCAATTTAACATCAATTTAACGGTGTTTGTTTCCTTAACATATTGTCCACTAACCGGTTCTTGTTCTATAACCGTCTCTCCAGTTCCAGTATATTCAATTTTAAAACCCTTAAGAGTCTTTTGAGCATCTTTTAAACTCATTCCAACAACATCGGGCATCATAACATATCTGGTATCAAGCCAAGTATATTCATTTCTTATCATACCTGAATTATCTTGTTTGATATTTTTTATATCAATAATACTTTTCATAACATTTTTAGCAATAGGGGCAGAAACAGTTCCACCATATTGAGTTACACCCTTAGGATTATCTATAGCAACATAAACAATATATTCTGGTTTATCAGCTGGAAGAAAACCTATAAAAGATAAAATATAATTTCCGACCATATAAATACCATTATTAACTTTTTGAGCAGTACCAGTTTTTCCGCCAACTCTATAATTTTCTATATAAGCATTTTTACCAGTACCATTAGCAACAACACTTTCTAAAGTGTGTCTAACTAATTTACTAGTTTCTTCACTAACAACTTGTCTTTTTGTACTTTTTTTATTTTCCAAAATAATATTATTAGTTTCCGGTTCACTTAAATACTTAACTATATAAGGTGTATTTAAATATCCACCATTGATAGCAGCAGAAACGCCCACAACTTGTTGAATAGGGGTAACACTTATACCTTGACCAAAAGACATAGTTGCTTGTTCTACGGGACCAATATTATCATACTTAAATAATATTCCTGAACTTTCACCATTTAAATCAATACCAGTCTTTTTACCAAAACCAAAATTAGTTATATAATTATATAATCTTTCTGTACCAAGTTTTTGACCCATAACAACAAATCCGGGGTTACACGAATTTTCAACAACTTGTAAAAACGTTTGGTCTCCGTGACCACCTTTTTTCCAACATTTTATTCTAGCATTTTCAACGTGTATAGATCCAGAATCGTGAAAATGGTCATCAAATATATTAATAGTTTTTTCTTCTAAAGACGCGGCAAGTGTAATAATTTTAAAAGTAGAACCAGGTTCATAAGTAGCCCAAATAGGTAAATTACGATTTATAGTATTAATATCATAATTCTTATAATTATTAGAATCAAAATTAGGCCTACTAGACATTGCTAATATCTCACCAGTATTAGGATCAGCAACGATCATCAAAGCCTGTTCTGGATTATATTTAGTAACAACATTATCTAACTCTCTTTCAACTGTAAGTTGAATATCTAAATCAATTGTAAGAGAAAGATTTATACCATTTTGAGGTTCAACATAAACTTCCGACTTATCGAGTCTCTTTCCTTTACCATCGCTATAATACTTAATTGCGCCATTTTTACCAGTTAAATAGCTATCATATTCAAGTTCTATACCTGACAAACCTTGGTTATCAATTCCAACATACCCAAGAACATGACTAAGTAAAGTCTTGTAAGGATAATAACGTTTACTTTCTTTAACTAAATAAACACCATCATAATTTAACTTACTTATCTCATCAGCAACTTGATAAGATAACTGCCTTCCTTCAGGATGAACCCTCTCAATACTAGTTTTCTTACTAACGTGTTTATACATATCTTCATACTTAACACCTAATATTTTTGCTAGTTCTATACTAACTTGTTTCTTATTTTTAATTTGATTTGGTATTAAAACCAAACTAACCGTTGTAATATTATCAGCCAAAACCTTACCATTTCTATCAGTAATAAGACCTCTATCAGATGTAATAGGTAAATTTCTACTCCATAAATTATCAGCTAAATCATTTAACTTATTATAATCAATCACTTGTATTATAAAAACTCTAATTACAATTAAAACAAACATAATTAAAACAACAACAAAAATAAATCTTATTCTACCGTGTATATTATCTACAAACACTAAAATCACCTAATTAATAATATGATGATAAAAATATTATATTAATTTAAATATAAATCCCAATAGTTAAATAAGTATCAAACATATTCCAACCTAAATCTAAATTATTAATTTAAAAGACGTTTTATTAACTTTTCTAAATTCAACTAACATTAATATTAAAAATATAAGTAATACTATTATCCAAAATATAGATAATTTTCTAAATTTAAAAACAAAAAAACAATATAGACCACATATAATTAAAAAATAATTGTACATAGTAATATTTTTTAAACACCATCATCTCTTTTAAATAAATAATAAATATATTATAGGCCATACAACAGTAAATAATATTTAAGATAGAACGAAAAGTGACTTATTAATAAATTGATAATCTATATAATCTTTTATAATAAAACAACAATACTAACTAAAAGATTTCTTAAATTTACTCAATTACAAATACCTTCTTTTTAATTTAATTATATGTAAAAAATAAGATATTATACAAATATAAAAAATACTAAATAAATAATTGACATAGAATAAATTAGTGTTATAATTATATCTGAAATAGTTCACGTGTGAACTATTGTGGAGGATATATGGATTTATTAAATATTATTAAAATATCTAGGTTAATAGTTATGAATCATAATGATTCTATTAGAAAAGTAGCTAGTAGATATAATTTAAGTTTTTGTGAAACAGATACGTTAAATATACTATCTAATAATAAAGATGTATTTAATGCTAAAGATATAGTATCTATTTCTAAATCATCTAAAGCTTATGTATCAAAAGCACTTAATTTATTAGAAGAAAAAAAATATATTTCAGTTAAAACTGATGAACTTGATAAAAGAAAACAAAAAATAGTTATTAATAAAAGGGCGCACAAAATAATTAAAGAATTAAATGAAAACGAAGAAATATATTTAAATAATATACTAAAAAATATAAAAGAAAAAGATATTAATAAATTTATAGAAATACAAAAAGAAATAGCAAATAATATTTTAAAGGAGAGTGTAGATAATGAAAAAAATATTTAAAAACTTAACAAAAAAAGATTTAATATATATAGTAATATGTATTTTATTTATAGTATTACAAGTATATTTAGATTTAAAATTACCTGATTATATGACAGACATAACAAAACTTATACAAAGTGAAACAAATAGTTTAAACAAAATAATAGTCAAAGGTTGTTATATGCTATTATGTGCTTTTGGTAGTTTAATAAGTGCTATGATAGTAGGATATTTTGCTAGTATAATATCAGCAGATTTTTCTTTTAATACTAGAGAAAAAGTTTTTAATAAAGTGCTTAAATTTAGTACTGGTGAAATAAAAAAATATAATGTAAGTAGTTTAATAACTAGAACTACAAATGATATAACACAACTAGAAATGGTTATATCTATGGGATTACAAATGATTATTAAAGCACCAATTATGGCAGTATGGGCAATAACTAAAATAGTTGGTAAAAGTATGGAATGGAGTATTTTAGTTGGAGTATGCGTATTAATACTACTAACAACAATAGGCATACTTATGATTATAGTATTCCCTAGATTTGAAAAAGTACAAAAACTAATTGATAAAATTAATAGTGTAACAAGTGAGAATTTAAGTGGAATTAGAGTAGTACGTGCATTTAATGCAGAAAAATTTATGGAAAATAGATTTGGTAAAGTTAATAATGAATTAACAAATACTCAACTATTTAACCAAAAAGCATTTGCAGTACTTATGCCAATTATGAATATAGTTATGAATTCATTAACATTAGGAATATATCTAATAGGTGCATTTTTAATAAATAAATCTGGTATGTCAGATAAAATTACTTTATTTAGTAATATGGTAGTATTTACAAGTTATGGAATGCAAGTAATAATGTCATTCTTAATGTTAGCAATGATATTTATGATATGGCCTAGAGCAAGTGTTTCAGCAAAAAGAATAAATGAAATACTTGACGAATCATTAAGTATTAAAGATGGATTAGGTTCTAATAAAACTGATATTAAAGGAACAGTAGAATTCAAAAACGTTTCATTTAAATATCCAGACGCAGACGAATATTTATTAGAAAATATATCATTTAAAGTAAATAAAGGAGAAACAATTGCATTTATAGGTTCAACTGGTAGTGGAAAAAGTTCACTAATAAATTTAGTACCAAGATTTTATGATGCAACAGACGGAGAAATATTAATTGACGGAATAAACGTTAAAAACTACACATTAGAAGAACTACATAATAAATTAGGTTACGTTCCACAAAAAGCAGTAATGTTTACTGGAACAGTAAAATCAAACGTTTCTTACGGAGATAATGGAAAAAAACATAGTATAGAAAAAATACGTGAAGCTATTAATGTTGCACAAGCAAACGATTTTGTACTTAAACTAGATAATACATATGATGCACATATAGCAAGAGGTGGAACTAACATTTCTGGTGGACAAAAACAAAGACTTGCTATTGCAAGAGCAATATATAAAGACCCTGAAATATATATATTTGATGATTCATTTTCTGCATTAGATTATAAAACTGATTATGTATTAAGAAAAGAATTAAAAAAATATACAAAAGATGCAACAAGTATGATAGTAGCACAAAGAATAGGAACTATTATGCACGCAGATAAAATAGTTGTATTAGATAAAGGAAAATGTGTCGGAATAGGAACACACAAAGAATTACTAAAAAACTGTAAAGTATATAAAGAAATAGCTTTATCTCAATTTAGAGAGGAGGAATTATAATGCCAAAACCAATGAATGGAAAAGTTCCCGAAACTTCAAAAAATTTCGGTGCTTCAATGAAAAGATTATTTAAAAGTTTAGATAAATGGAAATACTTATTTATAACATCTTTAGTTTTAGCATTAGTAAGTGCAATTCTTTCTCTTATTTCACCAAATAAATTATCAGATTTAACAAACATAATAACAGATGGCATAAAACCTAACATAAATGAAAAAATAATATCTGACATAATGCAAGATGATACTATTAGTATTGAAAATAAAAAAGAATTTAGTGATTTTCTAAAAGAAAGTAAAACAAAAGATGAAAAAACTTTACTAAAAGAATTCGATAAATTACCAAAACCAATTTATAATAAAATAAAACCAAAAATAAATATGGTAAAAGTTAAAAAAACAGCAATTTTATTAGGAAGTTTATATATTATTAGTGCATTATTAAGTTATATAGAAACTATTATAATGACTATTATATCAAATAATTTTTCTAAAAAATTAAGAACTAACATATCTAAAAAAATTAATACTTTACCTCTAAAATATTTTGATAGTCACGAAACAGGAGACGTATTATCAAGAGTAACAAATGACGTAGATACTATAAATCAAAATATGAATAATAGTTTATCAACATTAGTTACAAGTATTACTTTATTTATTGGTTCAATAATTATGATGTTTATAACAAATTGGACTATGGCGTTAACTGCTATATTATCAAGTATTATAGGATTTATATTTATGGGTATTATACTTAAAAATAGTCAAAAATACTTTATAAAAAGACAAAAAGAATTAGGAGATTTAAATGGATACATTGAAGAAATATATTCAGGTCACAATGTAGTAAAAGCATATAATGGAGAAAAAGAAGCGTTTAAATCTTTTAATAAATTAAATAAAAAACTATATACATCTAATAGAAAAAGTGCGTTTTATTCAGGATTAATGCAACCAATAATGATGTTCGTTGGTAATTTTGGATATGTTGCAGTATGTGTTGTAGGAGCAATTCTAACTATGAAAGGTTATATAACTTTTGGTGTTATAGTTGCTTTTATGGTATATGTTAGATTATTTACAAATCCACTTGCACAAATAGCGCAAGCTATGACAAATTTACAATCAACTGCTGCTGCAAGTGAAAGGGTATTTGAATTCTTAGATGAAACAGAAATGGCTGATGAAAAAGATAAAACAGGAAAATTAGATAAAAATAAAGTTTCCGGTAAAATAGAATTTAAAAATGTATTATTCGGTTATGATGATAGCAAAACAATTATTAAAAATTTTAACGTTACAGTTAATCCAGGAGAAAAAGTAGCAATAGTAGGTCCTACAGGAGCAGGAAAAACAACTCTTGTTAATTTATTAATGAAGTTCTACGAAATAAAAAGTGGAGACATTTTAATAGATGATGTTAGTATACATAATTTAACAAGAGAAAATATTCATGATTTATTTATAATGGTTTTACAAGATACATGGTTATTTAATGGAACAATAAAAGAAAATCTAAAATTTAATAGTAAAAATGTAACAGAAGAAGAAATAATTAATTCTTGTAAATATATAGGAATAGATCACTTTATTAAAACTTTATCAGGTGGAATAGATAGTATTGTAAGTGATAATGAGTCTATTAGTGGTGGACAAAAACAATTGCTAACAATTACTAGAGGATTAATAAAAAATGCCCCTTTCTTAATACTAGATGAAGCAACAAGTAACGTTGACACTAGAACAGAAGAACTAGTTGCAAAAGCTATGGATAAATTAACACATGGTAGAACTTCTTTCATAATTGCACATAGATTATCAACCATAAAAAATGCAGATTTAATTTTAGTTATGAATGAAGGAAACATTATAGAACAGGGTACGCATGATGAATTAATGAAAAAAAATGGTTTTTATGCAGACTTATATAATTCACAATTTAAAAATAATTAATTAAGTGTTATAATAAGTCACTAGTTAGGAAGTAAATTATGAAAACAGAAGATTTTGATTATGAATTACCAGAAGAATTAATTGCACAAACACCTCTAAAAAATAGAAGTGAAAGTAGATTAATGGTTTTAGATAAAAAAGGAAAAATAAAACATGATAAATTTTATAACATCATAGACTATTTAAAAAAAGGTGATGCTTTAGTAATTAATGACACTAAAGTTATTCCAGCAAGAATCATAGGAGAAAAAATTGATACTCACGCAGTAATAGAATTATTGTTATTAAAAGATTTAGGTGATAATATTTGGGAATGTTTAGCAAAACCTCAAAAAAGATTAAAAAAAGATACAATTATATCTTTTGGAGATGGTAGTCTAAAAGCACAAGTTATTGAAGTACTTGAAGAAGGAGTTACTAAAGTATTATTACTATATAATGGTATTTTAATGGAAATATTAGATAAGTTAGGCAGTATGCCTCTACCACCATATATTCATGAAAAATTAAAAGACAAAGATAGATACCAAACAGTATATGCAGAAAACTATGGCTCTGCTGCAGCACCAACTGCAGGATTACATTTTACAGAAGATTTATTAAATAAAATAAAAGAAAAAGGAGTCCATATAGTACATATAACACTTCACGTAGGATTAGGTACATTTAGACCAGTTAATGTAGATGATGTAACAAAACATGTAATGCACACTGAACATTACATAATGACAAAATCTGCTGCAGATACATTAAATGAAGTAAGAAAAAATGGTGGACGTATAATTGCTGTAGGAACAACCAGTACAAGAACTTTAGAAACAATATTATCAGAGCACGATAAATTTGTTCCAACGAATAGTGATACAAATATATTTATATATCCAGGTTATAAATTTAAAGCAATTGATGCTTTAATAACAAATTTTCATTTACCAAAAAGTACTCTTATAATGTTGGTAAGTGCATTATCTAAAAAAGAATATATATTAAATGCTTATAAAACTGCAGTAAATGAAAAATATAGATTCTTTTCATTTGGCGATGCTATGTTTATAGAAAAAAGTGATGATTAATTTCATCATTTTTTTTGTAATAAAACCAATCATTATTTAATAAATATTTAATGTCATCAGGGGAACAAAAAAAACATAAATTTTTGCTAATATTTAAATTGACAGATATATAAAATTCGTATAAAATAAAGAGTAATTATTACTTTTTTAGGGAAGTATGGCTATGATAGGGAGTGTTGGTATATGGCAAAAAGAATAAAAGCAAATGAAGTAATAAGTAAAAAAATAGAGGGAGACAAAGAAAAACTTATTAAAGATACTGAAAAAACTCACAATATTTGTTTAACTTTGTTAAACAAATATAAAGTATACTTTATATTGTTATTAGTATTAATTATTCTTATTACATCAATTATATTTATATTTAATAAGAATAAATATAATAAAAAAATAGTCACTGTAGATAATTATACTTATACAACAAGTGATTATATGATATATATTTATTCTGCAAAATATAATTATTACAAAGATAAAGTTAACGAAATAACTAGTGATGATCTTAATACTATGTATGATGATGATGCAAAAATGACAGTACGTGATTATTTAAAAGAAGTTGCAATAAGTGATATAAAAACAGCATCTGCCATCAAAAAAATTGCTGATCAAAACAATATTGAATTAACTGATGAGGATAATCTAGAACTTGTTAAAGAAAAAGAATCTTTTATTAAAAGTTTAGGTGGTAAAAAAGAATATAAAAAGTTTTTACGTAAAAACAATACAACTGAAACTTCTTACGATAAAATGAGTAAAACTGATAAACTATATAAAAAAATTATAAAAAAATTATATGGTGAAAACAAAATAAATGATTTAACTGATGAAGAAAAAGAAAATGCTAAAATAACGTATACTGATAACTATATCAAATTAAAACAAATCATATTAACAACAGTAGATTTAAATACTGGTAAAAGTTTAAACGATACAACTATAAACCAAAAGAAAAAACTAGCAGCAAGTATAGTTGAAGAAGCAAATAGCGGAACAAACTTTGATGATTTAATAAAAAAATATAGTGAAGCTTACGAAGAAAATCAAACAGATTTTGAATTGTATTATAAAAAAGGTGAGTTATTAAGTGAACTTGAAAATGAAGTTTTAAAATTATCTCCTGATGAAATAAGTAAGCCAATAAAAACAAAATATGCTTATCATATAGTTAAAAGATTAGAACTAGATGATAAAAAATTAAATGATTATTATGAAGATTTAAGAGAAGAAAAATGTGCAAACGATATTAAAAAAACTCTTGATGATTTAAAAATAATTTATAATGGCGCTTATGAAAAAATAAAAATATAATAGAAGAATGGAGTTTAAAAGAAGTATGAAAAAGGACACAACAAAGATATTAAGTATCATAATCACTACTGTTGTAGGAATACTTTTAGTTCTAGGTATATTTAACATAGTTAAATTATACAAAGTAGATAATGAAAGCATTCCAGAAGTAGTTAGTTCTATTGATGATACTAGAAACGAATCAAAAAAATTAAACAATGAAACAAATAAAAAAATGAATGAAAACGATTCATTAACTCAAGAAAAAATAGAAAATGTTAAAAATAATGTTAATTCTAACTATACTAAAACAAATACTAAATTAGAAGAAGTTAAAGAAAACGATAATACTAATAAAGATAATATTAATGAAAATATTAATAATAGTACTAAAGAATTAAAAGAACAAAATGATAATAATACAAAAGAAATAAAAGAAAAGATTACTTCTAGTAAAGAAGAAATAGTTAAAAATGATAATAAAAATACAGAAACAATTTTAGATGATGCAAAAGCTAATACTAAAAAAATAAATGATAATATTGATGCAGCAGAAACATTATTAAATAATGCAATAAGTACTGCATTAAGACTAGTAATGAATAATATAAATGTTAAAACTAATAAAATCATTAACGATGTTAATAGTAATACAAATGTTAAAACTAATAAAATTATTAACGATGTTAATAGTAATACAAATGTTAAAACTAATAAAATTATTAACAAAGTAAACGATAATGTTAACGCTAAATCGAATACAATTAACGGAAATATTAGTAGTGCGAAAGAAGCCATTATTAATAATACAAATTTGAAGACAAATAAAATTATTAAAGAAGTAACTAATAATACAAATTTAAAGACAAATAAAATTATTAATGAGACAGACGTCAGAATAGCTGCTGCAGAAACTCTATTAAATAATTCAATTATTGCTTCAAGAAATACTACAATTGATGTAGTACTAAGTGAAGCATTGGGAATTAAAACACATATAAATGGTTTAAATAGTTCTATGGAAAGTCATGTTACAGAACGTACAAATGATGTTAAAAAACATATAAATATTGTTCAAAATTCTATGAATGCACACGTAACAGAACGTACAAATGATGTTAAAAAACATATAAATATTGTTCAAAATTATATAAATGCACACGTAACAGAACGTGCACAAAGTGTTAAAGAACACATAAATACTATTCCAACATACATCAATGGAAATACGGATGAAAAAGTACAAAGTGCTAAAGATCATACAACTAATGCTAAAAATAAAATATTAGATGAAATAATGGGTTCAAGCACTAGTAGTTTAACATCAAGATTTACAAACGTTGATACTAAATTAGGAAACTTAGATACATCAATAAATACTATTGGAACTAATTTAAACTATATTTCAAATAAAGTCACTGAAATAAATGATACAATTAATGATAAAATTGTAAATAATATTGGTACTTCAACAGATGATGAAACAAAAGATACATTATTCGGAAGATTAGCTGGAGTTAATAAAAAAATCGATACTATTAGCGATACTACTACAGAAACAAAAAATAGTGTAACTGAATTATCAAATAAATTAGGAACAAGTACTGATAATAAAACAATATTTGAGAAAATAAATACTATTAACGAAACAGTTAATAATAATAAAGAAGCTTTAAGTAGAATTGAAAGTGCGTTAGCAACTATTTCTTCAAATACAAATTTAAAAACTGTAAGTAGCGCAACTATTGATGCAACTGCACAAGATTTAGCAGATTATCTAACTTCTAATCCAGGTGCATCTCCAAAAAAAATAGTAGAAAAAGTTACAAATTTCTTACATCAACGTGGATACTTAAAATAATATAAATAATATTAATTTTATAAAATTGATTTAAAAATTGTACAGAATATAAAAATTCATCCTTTAGAATTAAATATTCTGTACTTTTTTTATTTATAATTTTATATTTTATACTTTTGCACAATAACTTTTATTTTGATACTCTTATTTCGAAACAGAAAGTAGGTAAGTTATGAAAGATAGAGTTTTATTAAAAGATAAAGTTGTAAAAAAATTATTAAATAGTGAACATCTGTATGTAGAGAATATTTAGTTATATTAATTAGCGCATCAACTAGTATTGATGCAAAACTATTAAGAAATAATATAGAACTAATTACCCCCCAATATAAGTAGTAATTCAAACTACATTAATAGTGTAAGTGATTTTTGATAAAAGCTAGTGAGTTTTATTACAATATAGAAATAAATTATACAATGTTCGTATAGTAATAGTAAAAAATAATATTTATATGTATAATTCCATTTTAAGACAAATGCATATTAATGACGACTATAAAAACATCAAAGGTGTAATAAAAATAAATATAAATAACTACGATTTATTTAAAAAAGGAGAATTTATATATGATTCTATGATAATAGAAAAGAAACATCATATAGTAAGAGATAATATGCTAAGAGTTATAGATATTAATCTAGATTTTTTAACAAATATAGACTATAATGTAGTAAAGAAAGGGAATAAATATAATATAGAAAAATTATTATATTTCTTTATTTGTAACGATATAAAATTACTAGATAATATTTATGAAGGTGATACTTTTATGAGAGATGTTAATAAGATATTTAATATAGATATAGAAGACTTTGATAAACAACTATATTACGATTATGACGAATATATGAAAGAAGTTTCCTACGAATAAGGAGAAATAGATGGTGCTTTAAAAAAAACAAAGAAATAATAAAGAATATGCTAGATAAAAATTTTCAAAAGAAAAAATTATGGAATTAACAAACTTAGATGAAGAAAGTTTAAATGAAATTTTAGAAGATATAAAATATGATGAAATGAAATCAAATAAGTAGGATTTATACAACAATTTATTGTAATATTAAGTAACTATATTATATAATTAATATAAGAAATTTAAGGAAGTGCAAGATGAAAATAGAATATACATTATTAAAAAATGAAAAAAATACTAATGCAAGATTAGGAAAATTAAAAACAAATTACGGTGAATATGATACACCAATGTTTATGCCAGTAGGAACACTTGCAACAGTTAAAACACTTAGTCCAGAAGAATTAAAAGAAGTACACGCTGGTATTATTTTATCGAATACATATCATTTATGGTTAAGACCAGGAGACGATGTTGTAGCTGCTTCAGGCGGATTACACAAATTTATGAACTACAATGGGCCTATTCTAACTGACAGTGGTGGTTTTCAAGTTTTTAGTCTTGCAAAACCAAAAGATATTATGGAAGAAGGAGTAAGATTTAAAAATCATCTAAATGGAGATGAATTATTCTTAACACCAGAAAAAAGTATACAAATACAAAATAATTTAGACAGTGATATAGCAATGAGTTTTGATGAATGTATTGGATACCCTGCAACATATGATTACTGTAAAAATAGTGTAGAAAGAACAATACGTTGGGCAAAAAGGGGAAAAGACGTATTCAATAATGAAAGACAAAGCTTATTTGGTATAGTTCAAGGTGGAGAATACGAAGATTTAAGAGAACATTGTGCTAAAGAACTAATTAACATTGGCTTTGATGGTTACAGTATTGGTGGTACAAGTGTTGGAGAAGACAAAGAAACAATGTATAAAATGGTTAGTATGTCAACAAAACATTTACCAACTGATAAAGTTAGATATTTAATGGGTGTTGGAGATCCGATAGATATTATAGAAAACGTAATTAGAGGAATTGACATATTTGATTGTGTAAGTCCAACTAGATTAGCAAGACACGGACACGCTTATACAAAATACGGAAAAATAAATTTAAAAAACGCAAAATATAAAAAAGACTTTACACCAATAGAAGAAAATTGTGACTGCTATGCTTGCAAAAATTACACAAAATCTTATATTAAACATTTAATAAATTCAAACGAAACATTTGGTGCAAGATTACTTTCAATACACAATATTAGATATTTAATAAGACTTACAGAAGATTTAAGAGAATGTATAAAAAATGATAACATATTAGAATATAAAGAGGAGTTTATAAAAAATTATTATGGAGAAAAAGAAAACAAATAAAATACATACAATAATAATTCTACTATTGTTAATAACTATAATAATATTTACTATATATAAATTAAACAAAAATCACGAAGAAAAACTATATAATGTTATGTATAAAAAAATAGAATATAATTCTTATAAATGTTATTTAGATAAAAAATGCAATGATTCTTTTACACTAGAAGACTTATATGAAAATAAATATTTAGATACTATGTATGATCCAATTACAAAAGAAGAATTAAAAAGCAGTACATCTATAAAAATATCAAATGATAAAGTAATAATAGAAAAAAAGAAGCAATAGATAAAACTATTTCTTCTTTTTTAAACTAACAATATTTACTAAAATATACATAACTAATATTACTAATAAAATTAACCACAAATTATCATATAAAAATAACAAAAATATAACATTATCTAAACAATAATTACTAATAAAGTACATACTTATAAGTAAAAAAATAGGATAAATATACTTTTTATTAAATAACTCATAACTAATATCATATATTTCTTTACTACACATACTTAAATACATAAATATTGTGAATATCCATAAAAAAGATATAATATTTTCTACATTATTAACAAAATCTAATAAACTTATTTTCTTTAAAACAATATACTCTGGATACTTAAACAATTTAACTAATTCTACACTTAATATACCTTGTGTAACAACTATAAATAATGTTAAAAATAAATTTGATATCAAATAATTTTTAATTAATTTTTTACTATTATAATAATCTAAATAACCATATAAAATATTTGGCACCACACTAAATAAAGAAAATTCTAAAGAAGTAAATAATATATTCTTAAAACTAATATTAAATAATGGTAACAAATTTAAATAATCTATTTTAGGTACTAGAGCTAAAAAAGCAATAGTAAATATAAATAAACAAATTATAAAAAGTATATTAGATACTTTTATATGCACACCTATATCCTTAGTATTCATATAAATTATTAATAGTAAAGTAGGGAACATTATAAAATATTTTTTCAAATCTATTAAATAAATACTCGATATAAGTGTAGTAAATTCAACTAAACCTATTATAAGCATAAAATAAAGTAATATAATCATAACTATTTTTCTAAATCTATTTGTTTTATTAAAACTTAATTTACTTAAAAATAACAAGATTAATGACCCGATAAAGGTACCAAGCAAAATACTAATAATAGCACTTTCCTTTGCATCAACTAATACCTTAGAAATACCTATACCTAAAAACAATGCTTTTGAAAAAAAATGTGTTAAAGACAAATAATTTTTTTCATCACTTTTTTTCATATTGACCTCCCAAAGTACTATGTATTAATCCTTTTTTATTAATATTTACATTAACTTTAATAACAGTCTCATCCTTAAAAAAATCTAACTTTTTACGTCCATATATTCTATAAATATAATTATTTATACCTAAAATATCACTATTATTTTCTTTTAAATTATTTATAAAAACAGTTAACTTATCATTTAAACTATTTTTCGTATGTTTATTAATTTCTCTAATAACTTCTATCTTATCCAAATCTAATTCATGTTGAGAAGTATCAACATTTGCTTTTATATTTAATGTTACATATATTTTATCTTTAATATCATACTTAACATTAACTTCATCAATTTTCAAAGTATAAAAAGCGTCTTTATAAAAATAAGTAAAATAAATATTTTTAGTATCCTTAAATAAATTGATTAATTTCAAATCATCTTCTGTAAGATTTCCAACTAACTTAGTATCACTAAAATAATATCCTTTATCAATAGTAACATTATCATCTTTAACTTCAACCTTATTTAAATAAATATCTTTATTAGAAGAAGTAAAATTTTTTAATTTTTCTAAAAAATCAAAATTAACCATAACGCCACTATTAGTACTATTATTAACTAATTTATTTATTTTTTCACCCAATATAGGGTTATCATTATCTTTAGCGCCCATTAATTCTTTTATATTATCACTAATTAATAAATAATAATTAGAATTAAGTTGTACTCTAGTAACTAAATAATCAAATACATCTTGTAAATTATTTTCTGCAATATTTTTAGAAAAAATTATAGCATTAATGTGAACAAAATATAATGTTTTACTAACACTTTCTGTTGCATTTAGTATAGAAGATTTAATAGTCTTACCAGTACCATTAACAAAATAAGATATTTTTTTACTTTTATTTTCACTTTTTTCTTCTTTATATAATTCAATATAAGAAATATATTTATCATCTTCTTTATCTATTAAAATAGTAGAGACTATTGCCATATCATTTAGTGTTATGTAATTACTACTACAACCACATAAACTAAATACAAGAAGAAATAAAACAGTTATTTTTGCTATATTTTTCATACGCTCACCAACTATATTATGTATATTTATTAACTAAATGATACTACTTATTAATATTTTTAGTTAAGTATTTACTTCTTTTGTTAGTATTTATTCCTAACACAACTTTTTTTAAATAGTTTTTATCATTAGGTTCAACAGGAAAAGAATAATTTAAAAACATAGATTTATAACTAGTAATATTTACAAAGAACGCAATAAGTGCTAAACAAATACCATATAATCCAAATACAGTTGATAGAGTTAAAAATATAATTCTCCATATTCTTATAGCGCCATTTATATCATTATCAGCAAATATTAAATTTGATATAAAAGTAATTGCAACTACTATTATCATTATTGGACTAACAATACCAGCATTAACAGCAGCTTCACCCAAAATTAAAGCACCTAATATACTAATTGCAGAACCATAATTATTAGGAAAACGTAAATCACTTTCTTTTAAAATTTCACAAACAATAAGCATTATTATTGCTTCAATGATAGGTGGAAAAGGAACGCCACTTCTTTGAGTTGCAAAATTAATTAAAAGTGGTAAGGGTATAGTTTCCTGATTATAAGTTGTAATAGCAATATAATATGCAGGAACTAAAATAGAAAAAATAAAACATAACATTCTTAAAATTTTTATAAAAGAAACATTTATAGGTTTAAAATACTGATCACTTGCTGAATTAAAAAAATCTAACATAAATGAAGGCATAATAAGAGCAAAAGGACTACCATCAATTAATACAACAATTTTTCCATTTAACAAAGCAGAACTAACAGTATCAGGTCTTTCACTCATTTTTATAGTTGGAAAAGGATTCTTACTAGTATCTAATAACCTTCTTAAAATACCAGCATCTAGTAAACTATCAGTATCAATACTATCTAACTTATTTATAACATCATTAACCAAATCATTATTTACTATATTATCTATATATAAAACATTTACTATATTTTTAGAACATCTGCCAATAACTTTAACATCATTTTTTAAATGATTAGACTTAATTCTTCTTTTAATTAATCCCAAATTCTTTTGTATATTTTCTACCATAGAATCTTTAGGACCATATAAATTTTGTTCAGTAGCAGGCTCATTAATACTTCTATCTAAATCTGCTTTAGTTTCAACACCGTATATATTATTTTTATTTATAATTACTGTATAGCCATTAAATAAATAATAATTTATCTTATCTTTATTACTTATCTTTATAAAATTAGGAGAAGGTAAATTCTTATTTATATTATCTATATTATTATTAAAAGCTAAACCATTTAATACATAACTATTTACTCTATCACTAGCACATAATGTTTCTAAAAAATAAACGTGATATATTTTAAAACCAATTCTAATCTTTTTATATATTAAATCATTACATTTATTAAATTCACTATTTATTTGTTCAACAATCCTATTCATATATAAACACCATTACTAGTATAAAAAAAAATTAATAAATTATACTATAAATAAAACAACAAAGTTGTTGGTGTTCAAGAATCAAAATATTTTTTATAATTAAGTAGAATAGGTGGTAAAATCATGGATAAAAAGAATAAACTAATTGTTAGTATAACTGGTATAGTATTAATTTTATTAATATTAGTAGGATTAACTTATGGATATTATTTAACAAGAATAAGTGGTAATACTAGTGATAAATCTATTAGTATAGATATGGCTAATCTAGAATTAACTTATAGTGATGGAAATGGATTAATAGAAGCAAAAAGTATAATACCAGGAGAAACTATAGCAACTAAAACATTTACAGTAAAAAATACAGGAAATGCTAAAGTAAGTAATTATGTAGTATATTTAGATAGTGTAGTAAATAACTTTAAAGATAAAAACGATCTAAAACTTACATTAACTTGTACAAGTGATATAGGAAACTGTAATGGAACAAATATAACATATCCAAGTACAAATACAATGTTAGTAACAAATGATATAGAAGAAAAAGAAACACAAAGTTACGAATTAAAAGTAGAATTTATAGAAACAAATGATGACCAATCAGATAATATGAATAAAGAAATGTCAGGTAATATTTTAATAAAAGATATAAAAGGATTAAATAATACATTAGATAATATAAAAGGAACAAATAACTTAGTAGTAGAAAACGGAAAACTATTAAGCAATTATAAGATATATGGAAATAGTTTTCAAGAAACTAGAAGTGGAAAAAATTTATTAAACGCATCCTTATGGAGCAATAGTATTACCCAAAATGGATTAACTATACAGTTTTTAAAAGGTGAAGATTGTTTCTTAATTAATGGTACTTCTACTAAAACAAGTAATTTTGCTCAAAAATATATAAATTTATCAATCGATAAAACAAAAAAGTATTCACTATCAACAAAATATATTAGTGGTACGATTGATAAAAGTCAATCTACATCAACAACTAAATATTCCTTAGCATACTTTGGAAAAAACGATGAATTAAGTAAAATCACAAATTGGAAAGAAATAAAATTAGAAAAAAGTGATACAACTGCATCAAATGTAAGTATTGATACATCTTATATTACAGCAATGTGGTTTTATATAAATGAAGGAATAACTTTTAACAATTACAAAGTAAAAATACAATTAGAAGAAAATAGTACTGTAACAGGGTACGAGAAATATGGAGTTTCACCATCACCAGATTATCCAAGCGAGATACAAAGTGTAGGAGATTTAGTAACAGATACTAATGATACTAATTATGGAAAATATAAAATACCAATTAAAGTAACTGGAAAAAATTTATTAAATGTTTCTTCTAATTTTATTTGGACTGGAACAATAAAGGTTGATACTTATATACCTGCTGGTACGTATACATTATCATGGACATCAAGCGTACTTGGTGGATCTAATGCTCCCGTTTTAATGTTTTCTGAAAACAAAGTATACAAATCTTTAGCAGCCAAAGGTGGGCAAGTAACAATTACATTGACTAAACCTGAATCAATATTGTATTTTTATTCAAATAATTATAATTTTAACGGTTCTAAGGATATTACTTCTAGTGTAGTTAATTGTATGTTAACAATGGAAACAGTTGGGGACTATGAACCATATCAAGAAGAAACGTATAACATATATTTAGATGAACCATTAAGAAAAATAGGTGAATATTCTGATTATATAGATTTTAAAACGGATAAAGTTATTAGAAATGTAAAGGTAGATGATAATTCTGGAACAAAGACAATAAGTGAAAGTTTTTCTAAATTAAATACACAAATAGAAGAAAAAATATCTTTACCAACTATTAACTTAAATAGTACAAAGAATTATATAAGTATAGATACTAGTATAAGTCCTAGTAATACTGAATTAGAATATATAAAATAATATATTCTTTTTTTCTTATATTTATAATTGAGATTATTTAATAATAATGATAAAATATAAATAGTTAGGAGTGTTGTTATGGATAATACAAGCTTATTTAAAATAAGTGATATAGAAAATGCTTTAGTAAGTAAAACACTAATAGAAGTATATAATAGTTTAAATAAAAGGGGATATAATCCTACGAGTCAAATAATAGGTTATTTAATAACTGGAGATCCAGGATATATAACAAGTTATGAATCTGCTCGTAATAAAATAACAGAAATAGATAGAGAAAAAATGTTAGAAGTTATTTTAAATGATTATATAAAAAATAATAAATGAAATACTTAGGATTAGATTTAGGAACTAAAACTTTAGGATTAGCAATAACAGACAAACTTGGTATAATATCTAGTCCATATAAAGTTTTAAGATACGATAATTATGACAACCTAATTAAAGAATTAATTAGTGTAATAGAAGAAGAAAAAGTAGATGAATTAGTACTAGGATTACCAAAAAATATGAATAATTCTTTAGGTTTTGCAAGTGAAAGAAGTCTAAATTTTAAAAGTGAATTAGAAAAAAAATGTAATCTAAAAATAAATTTAGTAGATGAAAGATTAAGCACAGTAGAAGCAGAAAATATACTACTAAGTACAGATACTTCTAGAGGCAAAAGAAAAAAAGTTATAGATGCTTATGCAGCATGTATTATATTAGACACATTTTTAAAAAGTAAAAGAGGTTAAAAATGAAAGAAGACGGAAAAATACTTATACAAGATATTAATGGTGTAGAAAAAACATGTGATATATTGTTTACATTCGATAGTAAAGAAACAAATAAAAGTTACATAGTATATACTGATAATGAACTAGATGATTTAGGAAACTTAAAAGTATATGCTAATATATATGATCCATTTAGTGATTCAGGGAATTTACTACCAGTAGAAACAGAAGAAGAATGGACACTTATAGAACAAATCTTTTCAAGTATTAATAAGAAAGAAGAATGATAATGAGTTTAAAAACAAAAAGAATAATTTTTATTCCAATTATTATATTATGTATATTAATAATTAGTTTTGTAATAACATTCGTTTATAGTTTATCTCCAGTAGATAAAAAAAATGAAACAACTATTAAATTTACAGTTGAAAAAGGTTGGGGTAAAAATAAAGTTATAACAGAGTTAAAAAAACATAATTTAATTAGAAGTGAATTTTTTAGTAAAGTTATAGTTAAAATAAAAAACGAAGAATTATATGCAGGTACTTATAATTTAAGTAAAGATTTAAGTACTAATGAAATACTTACTATGATTGCAAATCAAACTAATATAGAAAATGAAAGTATAAAAATAACATTCGTAGAAGGAAAAAGATTAGAAACATACGTAAAACAAATAAGTGAAAAATTTGATTTTACAGAAGATGAAATAAACGCTAAATTATCTGATAAAGAATATTTAAATAAATTAATAGGAAAATATTGGTTTATAACTGATGAAATATTAGATGAAAAAATCTATTATCCTTTAGAAGGCTATCTATACCCAGATACATACGAATTTAAAAAAGATAGCAAAATAGAAGATATAATAGAAAAAATGTTAGATAATATGGATGCTAAATTAACTACTTATAAAGATGATATAAAATTAAGTACTTATACAGTTCATCAATTGTTAACTCTTGCAAGTATAGTTGAATTAGAAGGTGTTAACAGTGCAGATAGAAGTATGGTTGCTGGAGTATTTTATAACAGATTAAATAGTGGTATGTCTCTAGGTAGTGATGTTACAACATATTATGCAGTAAAAAAAGACTTCTCACGTGATTTATCACAAAAAGACTTAGATAGTTGTAACGCATATAATACTAGAGGAACTTGTGTAACTGGTTTACCAATTGGACCAATATGTAGTCCAAGTTTATCAAGTATATCAGGTGCTATAGAACCAACAGCAAACAATTATTACTACTTTGTTGCAGACAAAGAAAAGAAAACATATTTTAGTAAAAACAGTAGTGAGCATGCCGAAACAGTCGCTAAACTAAAAAGTGAAGGTAAATGGTATACTTACTAGTTAAGGGTGGTATTATGAAAGAATTAATATTAGAAATGGAACGCTACGCAAGTACGAATAACGTTCCTATAATAGAATTAGATTCAATTAAATTTATAATGAAATATATAAAATTAAATAATGTAAAAAGCATATTAGAAATAGGAACTGCAATTGGATACTCAGCAATATTAATGGCAAATGCTAATAATTTTTGTGAAATAACAACAATAGAAAAAGACGAAAAAAGATATAAAGAAGCAGTTAAAAACGTAAATAAAAGTGGATTAGATAAAAGAATAGAAATAGTATATAATGATGCAATGGACGTTAATTTATCAGGATGTAAATATGATTTAATATTTATAGATGCTGCAAAAGGGCAATATATTAAATATTTCGATAAATTTTCTAATTACTTAAATCCAGGTGGAGTTATAATAACTGATAATTTAAAATTCCATGGACTAGTAAAAAATAAAGATTTAATAAAATCTAGAAACGTAAGAGGAATAGTTACAAAAATAGAAAAATATATTGATTACTTAAAAGAAAATAAAGAATATGTTACAAAATTTTATGATATTGGAGACGGCTTATCAGTAAGCTTTAAAAGACATGAAAAAAGACAAGATATTGATTAACATAGAAAATTTAAGTGATATAGAAGAATATAAGAAAATTGGTATAAACAATTTTCTTTTTGCAGTAGATAATTTTAGTATTGGATATAAAACATTTGATATTAACTCATTAATCAATATAAAAGAAAATAAATACTTACTAATAAATAAAATTTTTAATACAGAAGATATTAATGAATTTAAAGAAATAATACAACTATTAAATAAATTTAATGGAATTATCTTTGAAGATATTGGTGTATATCATTTATTAAAAGATACTAATATTAATTTAATTTGGAATCAATCTCATTTTGCAACTAATTATTCGTCTATAAACTATTGGCTAGATTTAACAAACAGTGCTGTTATTTCTAACGAACTTACAAAAGAAGAAGTAAAAGAGATAATTGATAAATCTAATAAAAAAATTATATTAAATGTTTTTGGAAAAAATAATATTATGTATTCTAGAAGAACATTATTAACTAATTTTAATAAATACTTTAAATTAACAACTAACAAAGAAATAATTCTAAAAGAAAATATAAGTAATTGTGAATTTCGTATGTTAGAAAATGAATCAGGTACATTTACATTTGATAATAATTATTTTAATATTATAGATTATATTAAATACTTTAATAATGATAATATATTATTTTATTTAGTATATCCATTTGGATTAAGTGTTTCAGAAATCAAAGACATAATAGAAAATAATTCTAATATAAAATATAATGATGGCTTTATGAATAAAAAAACTATATATAAATTAGGTGATAAATAATGATTGAATTATTAAGCCCAGCAGGGGATATAGAAAAATTAAAATTTGCATTTCTTTACGGAGCAGATGCTGTATATATTGGTGGTAAAAATTATAGTTTAAGAGCAAATGCAAAAAATTTTAGTGAAAGCGATATAAAAGATGCAGTTATATATGCTCATAAACTAAACAAAAAAGTATATGTAACTGTGAATATAGTTTTACATAATGAAGAATTAACTGGATTAAAAGAATATCTATTATATTTAGATAGTGTAAACGTAGATGGAATAATAGTTAGTGATATAACAATAATGAAATTACATAAAGAATTAAATTTAAAATTAGAACTACACATAAGTACTCAAGCAAGTATATCTAACTATGAAGCTGGTTTATTTTATAAAGAACTTGGAGCAAAAAGATTAGTATTAGCAAGAGAATGTTCTAAAGAAGATATAAAAAAAATAAAAGAAGAGACGTCATTAGATTTAGAAGCCTTCATTCACGGTGCAATGTGTACTAGTATAAGTGGAAGATGCGTCTTGTCTAATTACGCAACAAATAGAGATTCTAATAGAGGTGGTTGTGCACAAATATGTAGATGGGAGTTTGATTACTTAGATTCAGAAAAAAATAAAATAACCGATATCCCTTTCAGTATGACACCTAAAGACTTAAATATGGTGCCATTTATAAAAGAAATGATAGACGTTGGTGTTAATTCATTTAAAATTGAAGGAAGAATGCGTAGCATATACTATATTGCAACAGTAATATTAATTTATAGAAGACTAATAGATAAAATAGTAAATAATGAAATAACTTCGTCATATACTAGTTATTGTCTGAACATATTAAATAGATGTGCAAATAGAGAATCAACTCCACAATTCTTTAACGAATTACCTGGAGTTAACGAACAATATTATCTAGGAAGGCAAGAACTATCTAATCAAGACTTTTTAGGCCTAGTTCTAGACTACAAAGATGGTATTGCAACTATTGAACAAAGAAATAATTTTAGTGTAGGAACTATAGTACAATTTTTTGGACCAAATATAGAAACTTTTAACTATGAAGTTAAAGAAATATATGACGAATCTAACGAACTAATTGATGTAGCAAAACACCCACAAATGATTATAAAATTAAAAGTAAATAATAAATTAAATAAGTATGATATGATGAGACTAAAAGTATTTGACATTTAATAAGTTTTGTAGTATTCTTATAACTATGTTAAAATTATTAACAAGATTTGAAAGGTGATTTTAATGAAACAAAAAAAAGAATTTTTATTAACTAGTGAAGGTTTTTTAGATTTAGAAACTGAACTAAATAATTTAAAAAATAACGATAGACCAAGAATAATAGAAGCAATAAAAGAAGCACGTGCACAAGGTGATTTATCAGAAAATGCTGACTATGATGCAGCAAGAGATGAACAAGCCAAAATTGAAGCACGTATTCAAGAATTAGAATATATGCTAGAACATGCTAAAATTATTGAAAAAAAGAGTGGAGATATAGTATCAGTTGGAACAACTGTAACTGTTAAATATGTAGACGATGACGAAGAAGAAGTTTATTCTATCGTTGGTTCTATGGAAGCAGATCCATTTGAAAATAAAATATCAAACGAATCTCCAATAGGAAAAGCAATAATGAATAAAAAAGTAGGAGATACTATTAGTGTTGAAAGCCCAAATGGAGCTTATGACATAAAAATAGTTGGAATAGCTTAATACCCAAATAGGGTATTTTTTTCTACATTTTTTTTATAACATTTATGATAAATTAATAAAAACAACAAAGTTGTTGGTGGTAAGAAAATTTATATTTTTTTATACTCATTATTTAATGAAAAATTATACAAGGAGTAATGAATTATATTGGTGGGGGCTTTCTCTTAGCGGCTATGACGCTGATGGTGGCGATTGCACGTTTCGGCTTGACTATGTTGGATCACTTAACTGCGATTACGTCAGCAGTTCCGGCAGTGTGAACGTCAGTGGCCGCTCTCGTCTCACAGTTTCACTTAAGTCTAATGTACAAATTTCTGGAGGAAATGGAACTATTTCAAATCCTTACGTAATATCATAAAAGTAAGTACTATTAATTTAGTACTTTTTTTTGCATATAATTTTATAGGTGACTTATATGCTTGAAATATTTAAAAATTATTTAAATAAAGAAGACTACTACATAGTACTATATTCTAACTATATCTACATCTATAAATACATAGACATTATAAAATTTACTGATAAATTTATAAGCTTAAAATTAAATAAATTAACTATAAATATATACGGTACAGATATGTTAATAACTAAAATGGAAAAAAATGAACTATTAATAAAAGGTAATATACTTAAATTGGAGAAAAAATATGAATAACTTTATATTAATTAGCGTAAAAAATAATATTAAAAGATTTATTAGTAAATGTAACAAATACAATATAGAATTATATGATATAAGATATATAGATAAAGATAATATAATAGTTAAAATAAATAAAAATGATTTTAAAAATATTAAAACATATAATTACTATTCTGAAATAAATATATATAAAAAACTAGGATTAGACGGTTTTAAGCATAAAATATATACATTAAAATACTATATAATTATATTTATATTAGGTATAATTTTAATATACTTTGTATCAAATATAATACTTAAAATTAATGTAATACACAGTAATAAAAAAATAAGAGAATTAATATATGAAGAATTAAATAATAATGGTATTATAAAATATAGTTATAAAAAAAACTTTCAAACACTAGAAACTATAAAAAATAAAATACTAGATAATAATAAAGATAAACTAGAATGGATTAGCATAACTAACGTAGGTATGACTTATGTAATTAGAGTAGAAGAAAGAATTATAGATAATATAATAGAAAAAGATAAATATTGTAATGTAATATCTACTAAAGAAGCAAGCATAAAAAAAATATATAGTGATGCTGGAGAAATATTAATTAACCCTAATGATATAGTAAAAAAAGATGATATATTAATAAGTGGTAACATTACACTAAATGAAGAAAATAAAGGCTTTGTATGTGCCAGTGGAAAAGTATATGGTAACGTTTGGTATAACACCAATATAACTTTAAAAAGAAAATATTTAAAAAAAGAATATACAAATAAAAAAAGATTAAATATAGTAATTAATAATAAAATACTAAGAAATAATAAATATTTGTTATTCGATAAAAAATATATATTAAATAATAAATTTATTAAAATATATAAAGAATTAGAATACAAAGAAAAAGAATATACTTATACAGAAAAAGAAAGCATAAATAAAGCTTTAAAAGAAATAGATAAAAAATTTAAAACTAAAATAAATGATGGAAAAATAATAAATAAAAAAATAACTAATAAAACTATAAATGATAATGAAATTAACTTAAGTGTATTTGTTATAACAGAAGAAAATATAGGAAAACAAATAAAATTAAATTTAGATGAATTAAATAATAATCAAGAACAAATTAATTAAAATTTAGTAAGTAATAAAAATACTTACTTTTTATATGTATAATTACTAGAAAAAATATATAAATAATAGTACAATATATATGGAAAGTTAAAAACGGTGATATTATGATACCAAACGAAGTTGATGTAGTATTAAGTGATATATGGCCAATGTTATTACTATTTATTATTGTAATTTCTACAATGAGAATATTAGATGTAATAATTAATAAAAAAAAGTTTGTATTATATAAAGATTTATTCTTTTTAATGTTTATTTTATACATGTTTTTACTATTCGAATTAGTAACCAGTACTGACTTTGAAAGTTATTCCAATAACTTTATACCATTTAAAGAAATAATGAGATATAATTATACAAGTAAATTATTTTATAAAAATGTATTAGGTAATGTATTATTATTTGTACCTTTTGGATATTTTGTAAATAAAGTTTTAAAAAATAAACAAGTTTTAATAGCAATATTTACTACTTTAATCACTAGTTTATCTATTGAAATAATCCAAATGAATATTGGAAGAAGTTTTGATATAGATGATATTATGTTAAATTTAATAGGTGGAGTAACAGGATATTTAATATATAAATTCTTAGATTATATAAAAGAAAAGTTACCATCTTATTTAAAAAAAGAATGGATTTATAATATCTTATGGATTTTAATATTAGTATTAAGTGGATTATTTTTACTTAATTATTATGGCATTGTGGAGGTTTTATGAATACTAACTATGATATAATTGATAACTACGGTTATGATAATTATGATTATTTATATGAAGTAATAGATTATACAATAAAAAAAATGAATATTAAAAATAGTGTTTTCTGTATTATTTTTATAGATGATGAAGAAATGCATAGAATGAATAAAGAATATAGAAACATTGATAGAACTACTGATGTATTATCATTTGCATTAAATGATAATAGTCATATAAAAACTGAAATAAATAGTCTAGGAGATATATTTATTTCTATACCTAAAATGAAAAGTCAAGCATTAGAATATAATCATAGTGAAAAAAGAGAATTATCTTTCTTAACTGTTCACGGTATATTACATTTATTAGGTTATGATCACACATTAGGAAAAAAAGAAGAAGAAGAAATGTTTGGTTTACAAAAAGAAATTTTAAATGAATTAGGAATATAGAAGGTTGGTTGTATGTTTGAGAAATTATTAGAAGTAAGAAATAACAGTTACAGCAAATTAAGTAATTATAAAGTTGCTTGTATAATTAAAATGAATGATGATAAAGAGTATAGCGGAGTAAATATAGAAAATCCATCTTTTAAAGATGGAATGTGTGCTGAACAAGTTGCAATAGGTAGTGCAATATCTGATGGATATAAAAAAGGAGATATTAAAGAAATGTATCTCTTAGGAAGTAGCAATAAAAGTATTACACCTTGTTTTTTATGTAGACAATTAATTACCGAATTTATGACTAATGA
The DNA here is from genome assembly GCA_934089255.1 of uncultured Bacilli bacterium. Lineage (GTDB taxonomy): Bacteria > Bacillota_I > Bacilli_A > RF39 > UBA660 > UMGS1124. Next base: position 43,918 of record CAKOJI010000006.1, read on the forward strand.
CACATCAATAATTACATATGATAAAACTGGAAAAGAAACAAAATATAAAGTTAGTGAACTTTGTCCAAATGCTTTCGGGAGTGATGATTTAAATGATAAGTGAATTAAAAAATTTATTAAAAAATTCTTATAATCCTTATGATAATTTATCTTTTGCAGCAATAGCAACAATGAAAGATGGTACCAAATTTAATGGAGTTTCTATAAAAAATGCTACTTTTAGAGATGGCTTATACGCAGAACAAATTGCAATAGCAAGAGCAGTTACTAATGGTTATAAATACGGTGATTTTGAAAAAATATCAATAATGGTAAATACAGATAAAATAAGTGATTTAAAATATTTAGATAATAAAGTAATAACAGAATTTTTAGAACCAGACGCTAGAGTAATATTATATACAATTAGTGATGACAAAAGAGTATTAAAAGTGGGAAACTTATTTAACAATATATATTAAAAAAATTAAAAACTTATTAATTTTATAAAATTGATTTAAAAATTGTACAGAATATAAAAATTCAATCTTAAGAATTAAATATTCTGTACAATTTTTATTTATAATTTTATATTTTATACTTTTGCACAATAACTTTTATTTTGATACTCTTATCTCGAAACAGAAAGTAGGTAAGTTATGAAAGATAGAGTTTTATTAAAAGATAAAGTTGTAAAAAAATTATTAAATAGT
>CAKOJI010000007.1 GCA_934089255.1 uncultured Bacilli bacterium
TTTATACAAGAAAAAAGTACCAAATTAAATTGATACTTTAAATACTATTTTATAATGAAAGCCATTACTATAATAACAACTAACATAGCAACTAAGAACTTCCAAATATATTTCATCCAATCTTTATATGGAATATCTAAATAACTTAATCCAACTAATAACATTGCACTAGAAGGAGCAACAAAAGATACTAATCCATAAGTAGATTGAAGAATTATTGAAACAACACTTAAATTGCTAGCATAACTAGTTGTGAAGAATGAATATACTAAATTAACAGTATATTGATATTCACTAGTGAATAATCCTGCAAGAATTCCACTCAATGTAGTAGTAAACACATTAAATTTAGAACCTAATATCTTACCTAATATAGTTGGAATAACAGGAAACATAACTGCAAATTCTAATATTACATAAGCAAGTAATAAAACCACTACTAACTTACTAACTTTTTTAAATCCTTCACCAATAGCCTCAATTGTATCATTGATACTAACTTTATAACAAATTTGAAGAACTAATATTGCTAAAAGCATAACTACTTGAACTCCAAATATATCCCAAGAACCAAATGCTTTAACATCTCCTAAGATATAACTAAATAGTGGTACTCCAAATACTTTAGCACCAGTAACACTACTTAATGCTTTATCAAACCACTCAACCTTAAATACAGCTGTCCAAGGAATATAAGCCATAATAGTAGTAATTAAAGCTATAACACCTACTATAATTAAAGGTATCATATTTGATTTTTCACTATCTTTAATAGTATTAGAGAATAAATCAACATCTACTATTTCTTCTTTAGTTTCTTTTTTAGATCTAGCAGCCTTTTTCTTATTAGATTTAGTTTTAACTACATAAAGAATATATGCAATTAATCCTAATACACTTACACCTAATAATATATAGAATACTAACTTTTTAATGATAAAGAATAAAACTAATAAACCAATATCTATTAAACTAACAAAGAAAACAATAATATCTTTCTTTTCTTTATTTCCATTTAATACATTTTTTAAATGTTTAATATTAAATAAACTATATATAATAAATGCAATAGCAAATATTAATATTTTATCTAATAATGAATTAGTATATTCTAAACCAAAATATTGAACATTCATACCAGCTACTTTAGGACTAATAATAGAACCTAATATACCAATTAACATTGCTCCAAATGTTGAAACAAAAGAACCAATTTTATCAAATTTTAATTTAGATAAAATAGTTATAATAAATGGCATAAAAGCAACAAGTACAATATATTCATTAACCATACTTGCTAAAGCAGCAAATACAAAACTAATTATTAATGAAAATAATATTTCCTTTCCTTTTAAACTTTTAGCAATTTTGTCAGTTAACTTTTGATAAGCACCTAGTTTAGATAAAAATTGATAAAAGCCACCTAAAACAAATAAGAAAGTAACAAGTACAGTAAAGTAATACATTCCTAAAAGTCCATAAGTTACAAAATCAAATAATCCAATTCTAGTAATTTCACCCTTAGTTAACTCACCAGCGTTAAAATAACCTTGAGGTATAATCCATGTTAATACTAATGTTAACACTATCATACATAAAGCAATTTTAACTAAGTCATGTTTTTCAAAAAACTTTTTCATCATCTAACCTCCTCACACTAATTATAGCATAAATTAAGAGATTACAAGCGTTTTTCACCAAAATTTCACAATTTTTTTAATAAATTATCAAAATTATACCATTTTTTAAACTAAAAAGAAGATAATAAACTTACCTTCTCTTATTCCAAATCATATCTAGATAATATACTAGCAGGCTTACGTCTAATAGTATTAAATACTGGTATTAAACCAATTACTAAATTAAATACATAAACAAACAAAATACTAATTAACACAACATTAAAATTAATTAAGAAATATTCACCAATATATTTTATTTTACTTAAAATATTTAAAACATAAGCAGCAAATATTATTCCAGGAACACTTGATATAGTTGTTATAGCTATAATTTCTCCATAAAACATTCTATATATATCACGTTTCTTAACTCCTATCGCTCTATATATACCAACACTTTTTACCCTAGATAAGAAAGAAGCTCTTATCATTAAAAATACTTCTACTAATGAAATAATTAATATTACTAAAGAAACTAACATAGTAGTATTAACTCTATCTTTATTACTATCAATATATTTCTTCCTACTTACGCTATAACTATCTTCTATATTTAAACCCTTATCTCTAAATTCACTTATAGTTTTATCTTTATCATTACTCATTACAACCATATCTTTAGACTTAGTTATTAAATCATATTTAACCGTATTACTATTTACTAACAAACAATCCAAACTATCTTTACTAAAATAATATCCAACAACCAATAATTTTTTATCATTAACTTTATTGTCTATATATTTATTTAAAGGCATACTATCACTATTACTTACATTTACTATAACTTCATAATCATTAGTAGGCATTCTACCTTTTTTTAATTCTATTTCATTAGATTTTAAATTATAGTCATATAACTTAATATCTTCATATTCAGCATCACTTCTCATTATACCATCATTATCTTTTTTAGAATTAGCTAATATATTAATAAAATTATCTTTATAAGCATATATTGAAGGACTACCTAAATCTACTATACCTACTATAACAAAATCATTTAAATTATCAATATTAATAATTCTACCTATCATATCACTAACATCTTTTATACCAATCATTTGAGCATAACCATTTTCATTAAACATAGAAAGTATACATCTCTTATCAACTACAACTTCGTTGTTATTAACAGGCATATTACCATAAATAAGATCACTATTACTAATTAAATTTATATCTGTTAAAGAACCATTTAAGGTATCAAAAGAATTATAGGTTTGATAATAATCTTTATAGTTAACTCTAAAACTAACAATACTATTACCAGGTAAAACATATGAAACACTATCAATATTCTCATAACCCAAATAGTCATCAACTTTAATTTTATTTAAATTAACACTCAAATAATTCTTATTAATAGTAACAAATTTTTCATCTTTTATATTATAAAGAGCACTAATACTAGAAACAGAATACATAATAAATATACCAGATAATAAAAATCCAATTAAAAGTAATTTCTTTAAAAAACTATAATCAAATACTTTCTTAAACCCATTAACTATTAAACTAATAGGATTAAATATAGAACTATATCTAAGTTTATGTTTACTTTCACCAATATTAAACTTATACTTATCTATATCACTTTCTTGTATTTTCTTATAACTATCATTAATTAATTCTATATTAGAATCTTCATCTATTACAACAATATTATCTTTACTATTAACATATATATTACCATTTTTAACTACTATATCTAATTTAATTTTATCTTTATTATCTAAATAAATATTAATATTTTTATCATCATCTTTTATAACATCATGTTTATCAAAATCTTTTAAATATATATTATTATCAATAGTATAATCTAAATCTTCTTTATCACTATTTATATAATCACGTACTACAGTACCATCTTTTAATTCTATTATTCTATCAGCATAAAATTTAGCCAAATTAACTTCATGTGTTACTAATATAACTAATCTATCTTTACTAATAGATTTTATAATCTTCATAATTTCTAAAGAATTTTTACTATCCAAATTACCAGTAGGTTCATCTGCTAAAATAATATTAGGATTTTTAACTAATGCTCTTGCTATACCAACTCTTTGTCTTTCACCACCAGATAACATACTAGCAGGACGTCTTTTATATCTAAGCATTCCTACACAATCCAAAACATATTCAACTCTAGATTTTATTTCATTTTTATCTTTAATACCAAGCATAGTTAAAACTAATTTAACATTATCAAAAACACTTAGGTTATCAACTAATTTATAATCCTGAAATATATAACCAATATTTAAATTTCTAATCTTATCAACTTTATAATTTAACTTAGAACTAATCTTCTTACCATTAACATATATTTTACCACTCTTAATACTATCCATTCCACCAATAGCATTTAAAAGTGTTGTTTTACCACACCCACTTGGTCCAAGTAAAGCAACCATTCCAGAATCAGAAAAATCTAAACTAATATTATTAATAACATGAATTTCATTTTTCTTATGTCTATTAAAATATTTATTAACATTCTTTAATGATAACATATTATACCTCCTCATTTAATGTAGTGATAGCACTATTTTTAAATAATTTCTTTGAAAACTTAATACTTACTACATAACTCATCACAATTAATATAAGGTAAAGAAAAATATAATCTCTAAATATCAAATAATTATTTATAACATCCATAAAACCAACATTAATAATATTTTTACTATTTAAAAACAATAATAACATAGTACTAAAATACGCAATATTAGATACAGTAAATAATTCTATATTAAGTAAATCTTTACTAATTCTTAAACTAGCACCTAACATTCTTAAAGTACTGAAATATACATTTCTAGACTTTAATATTAATTTAGTAACAAAATAACATATAAAGAATAATACCATAACCAAAACTATAGTAACAACAGTTTTAAATATTCTAATAATGCCTACCATTTCACTTTTAACTAAATTATCACTAATTCTTAAAGTAGTAAATCCCATATCATTTAATTTATTAATGGTATTTTTAGCACTTTTTACATCTTTTATAAAAACACTACTTTGATAAATACCCTTATTATATAAATTATTATAATCTTCATAACTAATATAAACTTTGCCATTATTATTTTCAAAATCTTTTAATCCAAGCAAACTATTAAAATTATATTTATAGTAAACTTTACCAACTTTTAAATTAAGTACATCACTATAATATATATTATTTACTTCAATACTAAGATCATTATTAACACAATAATTGTTTTTACATAAATAATTTAAATCTCCACTAATATAAACCTCTCCTGTTTTAATATTATGATTAGGCTCTAACATAAATTTAACACTATAAGTATTAGAATCATTTCTTATTCCAGCAAAAACTATTTTAGTTTTACTATATTTCTGATTAATATTAAAAGTCATTTTTTCTATATCATTATCACTAAAATAAATCTTTATATCATCATAAGTATCAATATACTTAATACCAACAACTTTAAATTTTCTGGTTTTATCTATTTCACCAGTATATTCATCTTGTAAATAAAAAGCATTTTCTAATATTTTATCTTTATCACTTAAATAATAATCATCCTTATTACCACTTAATATTATTTCATCATCACTATTAGGCATTCTACCAACATCTACTTTTCCTTTAAAATTATCTATACTAAGTGCCCCACCATATATCCATAAATATTCATTATCAGTAATACTAAGATTAGTATCAATTAATAAATCATTTTTAACAACGTTCTTAACATTATCAAGATTATTCAACATTTCAAAATCATTTTCAGTAATATTTGTTTTATCTTTTTTCTTAATTAAGATTCTATCATCATCTATATATTTAAAAAACTGATTACCACCACTTTTATTTTCTATATATTCCTCTTTTTTAAATGCAGAATACTCACTTATTAAACTAATAGTTATAAATAAATAAACACAAAGTAATAATAAGAATTTAGGTATAATATTAAATGTATTTCTAAGCCCTAATCTAATTTTATTAAAAAATGTTATATTTTTATAATCAACAATATTAATATTTTTTTCTTCTTCTATATTAGTTATTTTTTTATCTTCTATTATTCTACCATCATTCATCTTTATAATTCTAGTAGCATATTCTTTTATTTCATCTAAATTATGTGTAACAACAATAACTAATTTATCTTTAGAAATATCACTTAGTAATTTGATTATTTCTCTACTAGATTTACTATCTAAATTACCTGTCGGTTCATCAGCAATAATAACGGGTGTATCTTTTAATAAAGCTCTTGCTATTGCAACTCTTTGTTTTTGACCACCACTTAATTTACTAGCTTTAGTATTTCTAAATTTATAAAGACCAACTTTTTTAATAATATCTATTACATCTTTTTTAATATCTTTTTTCTTTTTTCCGTTAAGTAATAATACTAACTCAATATTTTGTTTAACAGTATAACTATTTATTAAATTAAAATTTTGATATATATTTGAAATGTATTTACGTCTATAATTTTCATAATCTATAGTAGAGTAATGACTAGTTTCTAGTCCATTAATATACATTTCCCCTTCTTCATAAGTATCAAGTCCACTTATAACATTTAATAAAGTACTCTTACCACTACCAGATTCACCAGTTATTAAAACAAACTCACCCATATTTAATTCTAAATTGACCTTAGTAAAACCAGTTGCAATAACACCTTTACTATAATAAAATTTAGAAACATTTTTTAATCTTATCATAACATTCTCCTAACACCTTAAGTATATTATATTTATTATGTTAAAACAACATATTTTAAGTTGCTTTATATATATTTTTAGTTGCTAAAGAATAAAAAAAGTCATTAACATATTAAGTTAACAACCATTTAATTAATATACATATTAATTTCTATTTTTCATTGTTGGAAATAATATTACATCTCTAATAGATTCTTGTTCTGTAAATAACATACATAATCTATCAATTCCGTATCCAATACCACCAGCAGGAGGCATACCGTATTCTAATGCTTCTACAAAATCCATGTCTATATCATTAGCTTCATCATTTCCCAAATTTCTTTCTTTTAATTGATCAGTAAATCTATCTAATTGATCAATTGGATCATTTAATTCAGTATACGCATTAGCAAACTCTTTTCCACCAATAAATAATTCAAATCTATCTACAAATCTTGGATCATCAGGATTTTTCTTAGTCAACGGAGAGATTTCAACTGGATGTCCATAAAGGAATGTAGGTTGAATTAATGTTTCTTCAACATATTTTTCAAAGAATAAATTTATTATATGTCCAACATTTTGTTGATGTTCTAATACTTCAATTCCATGTTCACTAGCAAGTTTCATAGCTTCTTCAACTGTCATTTCCTTTTTAAAATCTATTCCAGTTTGTTCTTTTATAGCATCAACCATACTAATTCTTTTCCATTCACCACTTAAATCTATATGATCTCCACACCAATCATACTCATATTTACCAATGACATTTTTAGCAATGCTCTTAAACATATTCTCAGTCAATTCCATCATACCTTCTAAATCAGAATATGCTAAATAAGCTTCCATTAAAGTAAACTCCGGATTATGTTTTGGATCCATTCCTTCATTTCTAAAAACTCTACCTATTTCATACACTGCTTCCATTCCACCAACTAACAATCTTTTTAAAGGTAATTCTAAAGCAATACGTAAATACATATCCAAGTCCTGCGTATTATGATGAGTAACAAATGGTCTAGCACTTGCACCAGTTAGTAACGTTGTAAGTACTGGTGTTTCAACTTCAGTAAATCCTCTACCATCCATAAAATTTTGTATACATCTAATAATTTTTGGTCTAACAAATGCAATTTTTTTAGAATCTTCATTCATTATTAAATCAACATAACGTCTTCTATATCTTTCTTCAATATCAGTTAAACCATGAAATTTTTCAGGCAACGGTCTTAAAGATTTAACTAAATGAGTATATTTTAAACATTTTAAAGTTACTTCACCAGTTCTAGTCTTCATTACCTTTCCAGTAACACCAACTATATCTCCTAAATCTGCACTTTTAAATAAGTTATATACTTCTTCTCCTACATCATTTATAGATATATATACTTGCATATTTCCAGTTTTATCTTGAATAGAAAAGAATGATGCCTTACCCATTTTTCTAATAAACATAATTCTTCCTGCAACAGTATATTCATCATTTATATTTTCAAAATCATCATGAGGAACATCTTTATATTTTTCTCTTATATCACTATTATAAGCAGTTCTTTCAAATTTACTTCCATAAGGATCAATACCCATCTCACGTATTTTTCCTACTTTTTCTCTTCTAACTAATTCTTGATCTGTAAATTCACGCATAAAATCAACTTCTTTCGTTTACTAGTATATCGATTTTCATAAAAAAAATCAATAATAAGAAGTATATATTTATTAATAAGTCATATATTTTAAAGAGGTGAATTTATGAACGGAACATATTACCAAAATCCAACTTTTCCAACTGCAACTTCAAATAATTATCAAGATACTATAGTGCCAGTAGGAAATGAACTTTCAATGGAACAAAGTTACATTGAAAACATATTAAGATTAAATAAAGGAAAAAAAGTTAAAGCTTATGTAAGTTATCCAGATTCAATAGATTGGAAAGATTCTGTATATTCTGGAATAATTGAACAAGCTGGAAGAGATCATTTAATCATTAGTGACCCCTCAACTGGAAAATGGTACTTAATTCTAATGGTTTATTTAAACTACGTAGAATTCGAAGAAAAAATAAATTATACAATATAAAAAATGCTACCAAGCATTTTTATTTTATATAAGTTTCTAAACAAACCCTTTCATTATCTAAAAACGTATCATCACCGTGTCCCGGATATATATGATAATTAATTTTTTCTTTTAATATTTTTTTTATACTATCTTTCATTAAATCAAAATCTCCACCTAAATCACATCTTCCTATAGCATTATTAAATATAAAATCCCCACTAAACATTACATCACCAAATATAAAACTAATAGAATCCAACGTATGTCCCAAGTTATATACTACATTAAATTTAAAACTACCAACATAATTAATTCCATCTTTTAAATTACTCTTATCATAAACTTTAACATTATACTTACTAACTAAATCATTAAGAGCACCTACATGATCAAAATGTCTATGAGTTAATAAAACACCAACTACATTTTTATTTATATTACTAACAATTTTATCTATATCACTTCCAGGATCAATTACCAAACACTCATCATTATTTTCTACTATATAACAATTTGTATTAAGAATACCAACAACAACTTTTTTAATTTTCATAACATCACCAATAATATTTTACAATTTATTTAAAAATTATGCTATAATTTTATATATAGTAGGTGATGTTATGAAAATTATATTAATAATTATATTAGTAGCAATAGTATTAATAGGAATACTAATAATAAGTTATATATTCAACTTTAATAAATTACAAGAAATGAATATTAAAATAAATGAATCAGAAAGTATTATCGATGAAGAATTAAGAAATAAATATGATTTAATTATACGTTCTTCATCAATAGTAAATAAACTATTAAAAAAAGAAATAACATATTTTAAAGAATTAGAAAAAATGAAAAAAGATAATATTTCTAACTTCGAATTAGACAGAAAAATCTCTGAAGGAGAACATTTAATATACAAAGTAAAAAATGATTATAAATCTCTTGAAGAAAACGAAGAATATAATAGTATAATAAACGATTTAAAAGAAAGTGGCGAAATACTAGAAGCATCTAAATCATTTTATAATAAATACACAACAGAAATAAATTTATTAATAAAAAAATTTCCAACAAATATTATCGCAAAATTACATAGAATAAAATTACGTAATTACTTTGATGGAAAAAATATGTTCGATGACGAAATCAAAGACTTTAAACTTTGATTTTTTATTTGTTTTTATCTAAAACCATAAAATAATATCTTTTCTCATACATATATCACTCCTTCTATTATGAGATGATATAAGCGTATCAAAAAAACAGTCATAAATATCTAAAGTTTATGACTTTTTAACTTTAAATTATTTATGACTTTCTATTTTACAATTTATATTTTTTATATTATTTAATAACCATTTTATGTTTAAAAATGAATAAATTAATAGAAAACTAGGCGAAAATTTTTTTCTTCAATCCCAGTATTTTCGGCACTTTTTTAAAAACTGTCAGTTAGTAAGTAACAGTATACGGATTTGAACTAGTTCCATCTCCTCCATCTACCAGCAATTCAGCCTTTAGATTGATACTAGGGCGGAAAGCATAAGAGTAGGTGACGTAGTCGCTGAAGGTGTTACCATTCGAATAAGAAACGTTCCACTCGAACGCACGCGAACCATTATAGTTGTTCGGAGACGAAAGCCACCAATTAGAAGTATCCAATTTTTTTAGATTTACACCCACACATCTACGGCGTGACTTCGCCGTATGATGTGTCCCTCAAAAAGCATTTTCCTATGCTTTTTGAATCCGTATCATAAATCTTAACTTAGTTTTACAGTATAAGGATTTGAACTAGTTCCATCTCCACTATCTATTAATACATCTTTCTTTATATTGATGACAGGGCGGAAAGCTTGAGAATTTTTAACGTCACCAAATACGCTAACACGGCCACTAAAAGAATTTAGACTGTATACATTTGAATTAGATGCATCAGAAAAATACTCATTAGGTGTAGAAAGCCACCAGAAGGAAGTTATTAATGAATTATATAAATAATATGATTTATTTAATGTTTCTTCTTCGGAACTTCCTCCAGCATATATGATATTATCTGCTGTAAGTAATCCTATTGGATATTTTAAATTACCATTTGTTTGATTTCCATTTGGTAAAGTTGTAACATCTACTGTAAATCTTGAGTATGTATTATTTGCACTTTCTGCACATTTAAATGTTGGTTTTAATGTTGTAATACTTGTTGTTCCTGTGCTATATTGTAATCTTTCTGCTGATGCATAATATGTTGTATTTGTTCCATAACCTAATTGAGTAGTTACTCCACCTATTCCATTTGATGCAAGTGTTTTATCATTACAAAATAATGTATCGGCTAAATAGTTTGCATAATTATTTTTTAGATTATCTTCGTACCATTTATCAACTACTGTTTTTATTGCGCTATCATTAATATTTTTGTGTGTTGCATCATAAGTTGTACTTCCGGGTGTTCCATACATATATCCTACATATGCATTGTCATTGGAATTTGTATTAAATGCTGTTTTTATTACACTTCCACTTGAATCTTTTGCAACATCATCTAGTACTAGTCTAACAGAACCATCTCCGTTGATACGTACTATTCTCCATGTCTTATTAGCAAATGTTACATAATTATCTAACACATTTCCTCTAAAGTAATAACTTGTTCCATAATCATCTGGTGCTGTATTAAGTAGTTTGTCATTTTCTCCTGAAACTTTAGTAAATGTAGTTACTTCACTTCCATAAGTTGTTCTATTTGTTCCACCTTGTTTAGCACTTGTATATATTGCATTTGCAAGAGTACCATCACTAAATGGACTATAATCTTTTACATCACCTATATTAGTTGTTAATGAGCTTGATATATTTGTTATATTTATACTTATTGTTTGTGAATCACTTGTTACTGTTATCACATCTCCATTTACACTAGATGTAGAACCTTTATTTATTGTTATTTTTTTACTTCCTTTTACTGTACCATCTTTATCTTTTACATAAAGTGTATGAGTTCCTGGTTCTACTGCTGGTATAAAATATTTATTATCTCTTATTTGACTTGTTTTTGGATTACTTTGCATTTCTACATAGTCTCCAGTTGAAGCATTAGTTACTGTTCCTGTTATATCTACTATATCTGCTAAGTTATATATTTGTACCTTTGCAAATATTGTTTTATTCATATCTTCACTTTGATCTATATTCATTTCTTTATAGACTACTTTTAATTCATAACTTTGTGTTTCATTTACATCTATATTATTTGTTACAAGCATTCCATTTTGTGTTGGAAATGATGTTTCATTTACTCCGTTACAAGTCTTTCCACTCACACTACTTGTACAAGTTAAAGTATATACCACATCACTTGTTCTACTTAATGTATTTACTAATTCTTCTAAATATACTGCATAGTTGTTTACTGTTGCATTTCCTTCATTTTTAACTGTAAACGTTTTAGTATCTATCGTTGTACCAGGTTGTATTTTTTCTGCAGTAATATCTCCATTACCATCTCCATAAGTTAGTTTTAAATCTGCTGTTGTTACACTTATAGATTTAGTATTAGTATTTCCTTGTATTCTAGTTAAAAAGTATGCATATGTTAATCCTACTAATATTAATAATACTAAAAATATTCCAGTAACACTTACTATTATACTTTGCTTTCTAGACATATATATCATTCCTACTTTCTTAATCTAATAAAATTATAAAATAAAAAATGATATATTTCAATCATTTTTAAGACATTTTATTCGTTAACGAAATATTATTATAAATACACTTTCAATTTTTCAATACTCTTTTGTTGAAAATCTTTAAAATCTTTACCAATAGACAATATATCTTTATCTAAATAATCTTTATAATTATCCAACTTTTTAGAAACATTTAATACACCCATTGTCATACCTTGAATTAACATATCAGCTATTCTAGCATCGCTATTATCTTTCATAATTTCCATATTTATTCCCATATAAGCACCCATTTTACTAATTAAAGGTTTTGATATAACATCAATTTTATTTTTCTTTATATAAGTCTTTAACTTCTTTAATTCTTCTTCATACCCTTTAATAACTTCTTCAACAACTTTTTTAATTTTATTTTCTTTTTTATTAATTTTATTTATAAGTAAAGTTAAATTACTAAGTGCCATATCAGTATCTTGATACAAATAAGTTAAAAATTCTTTATTTTCATCCATAACTAATCACCATTATTATTATTAACCAATTATAAATTTATATACAAAAAAAGATTAAAAACTTAATTTATAATCTTTTACTCCTACTTCATCTATATAAATATCAACATATTCATTATTAATATCAAAATAATTTCCACTAACTGGATTATAAATCTTTTCTTCTATCAAACCACAATCTTTTATTGCACTTAAATACACTCTTACTTTATCATTTTCTTTTAAAGTTTTTTCTGCAACCTTACCACAAGAATTATCTAAATAAACGTCACTGGCTTTCACAACCATTTCTCTTACTTCTTCTAACTGATCTGCTCTAGAAGTCTTAATTGCACTATTAATCTTCGGTATAAGAATAATACCTACAATACTTAATAATGATATAACAGTAATTAATTCAATAATTGTAAAACCTTTTTTACTCATCATAATCAACTCTTTCTAAATAAAGACCATTTGGTGGCACAGTAATATAACTATAGTTACCATCTACATTATTTAACATTACTTCTATATATTCTGGTTTTATTTTACCACTACCAACTAATATAAGAGCACCAACTAAATTTCTAACCATATACCTATAAAAACTTTTACCTACAAAATAAATTGTTAAATAATTATTACTAATAGTAAAATCAATACTAAATATTTCACTATTATAATTATCTCTATAACCGCTAACAAACGCTTTAAAATTATGTTTTCCAATCAAATACCTTGCTGCTTTTTTCATACTATCAACATCAAGTTCTTTATTATAATTATAAACATAATCATCTTTAAATAAATCATACTCACCCAAATTTATTATATATTTATAAGTTTTTTTCTTAACAGAAAATCTAGCATGAAAAGAATCTTCAACTATTTTAGCATCAACAACTCTAATATATTTTGATACCAAACTATTTATAGCATTTACAATTCTTTCTTCTGGAACATAAACATCTAAATTAAAATGACACTTCTGTCCTAAAGCATGAACACCTCTATCTGTCCTTCCACTTCCCTTTACTAGAACATCACTTTTATTAATAATAGATAAAGCATTTTCTAACTCTTTCTGAACACTATCATCATTTTTTAATCTTTGAAATCCATTAAATTTACTACCATCATAGCTAACGGTAATTAAATACCTCATCTTACACTCCTATATATATCTTTTAATAATTCTTTATTATCAACTGTATAAGTTAACTTAGCACCTTTTTTATTAGCTAATCTAATAAATTCAATACATTTAGGATAATCTATCTTATATTTTTTCTTATAAAAATCATTAAAATTACCACTATAAATTACTTTACCATCTTTAACATACAATAAATTACTAGATATACTATTTAAAAATACTAAATCATTACTAATTACCATCATAGTACCCTTATATTTATTTTTTATATAATTAATAATTCTTTTCTTATATTTATAACTTAATCCAATATCAAAATAATCTAAACAAATATTATTTTTTTTATTATATATAGAATAAACAAACAAAATTAATTTAAATTGTCCTTTACTTAAATCTTTAATTTTTCTTTTTAACAAACTATAACTAATTTCTAAATCACTAAATATATTTAAAATTTCACTATCTATTTTAATTTTATATCCATTTAAAAATCTTCTAACTGTCCATTCATCATCAAAACTAATTCCTTGAAACTGATACCCTAATTTTAATAAATCTAATTTATCACCATAAACTCCAGTAACAGTATCTTTATCTATATCAATATTATTAACTAAATACATTATTTCCATAAAACATCAACCAATTCTTTCTCTATAATATGATCATTTTCTATTAAATCATAACTTTTTAAAAGATTACTAATATCGTATATAAATGGTAAAGACAAACCTAATTCTTTAAATAAATTTTCATCTTTTAAGACATTTTTTACATCATCAAATAATTCTTTTTCGCCCTTGTTAATAACTAAAACTTTATCATATTTAAGAATTTCTTCCATATTGCTAATAACTGAAAATAATATAATATCATTTTCTTTAATATAATTTAATATTCTCTCTTTTTTTTCATTACTTAAATATACCAACATATCATCTATACAAAATATAATTGGTTTAATAATTAGTAACGATAATATTTTTAAATAAACTCTATCTTCATTAGTTAAATCTATAATTTTTTTATTATAAATATTATCTAAATTAAAGTATTCTCTAAAATAATTTATTCTATCCCTACATTCATCTTTATCAAACAACTTTACTAAATAATATTCTAACTCCAAAGAAAAACTTTCAGTGTTATATCTATTATCAGAAAAAACACAAGCAATATTATGTTTTTTATAATCTAAACTATATTCACTAATAGATTTATTATTAATAAATAAATCTTGATTATTTAATTTACCACAAATTCTTTTAATAAATGTTGTCTTTCCACTACCGTTTGCTCCAATAATGGATACTAATTCACCAGATGAAACATTTACTTCATATCGCTTAAAACTAACATTAACCATAATACCACACCCTTATTAACTATAATTTTATCGCATAAAATAACTAATGTCCAATTTTTATTTTATTTATTAACAAAAAAAGAAGCACATTATATAATGTGTTTCTTGAATATTATTCTACAATATAATTAACACAAACCTAATTAATTATTATTGTAAATCTAGGTACTCAAATAATACTCGTGAGTACACTATTATTATTATCTATTTAACTTCTTTAACAATGCCAGTTTTTTCCAACTCATTATTTTCAACTTTAACATTTAAACTTAAACCAATAACAAATATATAACATAACCAATATATCCATAACATTAATATCGCTATATTAGATAAACTACCATAATATTTATCATATGCATTAAAGTTATTTATCCATCCACTATATAAGTATGTTGCAAGTACCCAAAATAGTGTTGTAAATACTGCACCTAAATTTATACCACTATGCATTACCTCTTTATCAGGAGCAATAACATAAATTGATTTAACAAAATAGTATATAATAAACCAAGTAATAGGTCCTCTAATAATTGTTAAAATAGGATCAATTATAGATTTAAAATTAAAATAATCAAAACTAGAAATAATTTTATTACCTAAAAGAGGTACTAACAGTATAAATATGTAAAGTACACATAATAAAAGTGTCATAACCATTGCTTTAAATCTTCTTCTAAAATAATTATCTTTTTTTATGCCATATATTTGATTACTAGCAACTATAATACTATTAGCACCATTACTAGCTGTATAAAATAGTACTATAATAACTATTAAATATTTTAAATTAAATTGTTGTTCAAATATTGATGGAACAATAACATCAAATTGAATAGAGGTAAATATTCTTCCTAAAAGTTCACTAACAGTATCTACATTTACTCCAAACATAGTCCCAATAGCACTAATAATTGAAACTATTGGAACAACACTTAATATAAAAGAAAAAGCAAGCTGTCCAGGCAAAACCATCATTTCAGGTTTCATTATTATTTCAAATACTTTACTAAAAAAATCTTTAAAATATTTCCTGTTTTTATTAAACATTTTAGATAATAAATCCAATATTTTATTTATCATCATTATCCTCAAAAGCACTCTTATTTTGTCTCATTTGTAAGGTTGCTTCATTAAAAGCATCTTCTATTAATTTTAAATCATCATTTATCATACTAAAACCTATTGCAACACCATATTCATAAGGTAATTTTTTGAACTCTTTAACCAACTTTTTAATATAACTTACTACTTGCCTTTCATTATAACCAACTAAATATACCATAAACTCATTACCATCAGTTCTTAAAAGTTCTGTATTTTCTAATTGAGTTTTAAATAAAGCATTTGCAGCAGCCTTAATTTGTTTATCCCCTTCTTCATGTCCAAAAGTATCATTTAAATATTTTACATTATTTAAATCTAGTACAATAACAGCCTGAGGATAAACCGTATTTTGATTCCAAATCTCCATTCTATCATTTAAATAATTTCTATTCTTTAAACTAGTTAACATATCTACATAACGAATCTTTTCATTATTTTTAACTTTAGTATTCAAAACTATTTTCTTTTTAGATCTAATTAAAACAAATATACCAATGAATAACACAGTTATTAACATAATAATATATTTAGCTAATTTAACAGTTCTACTACCTGCTTCATAAGTTTTAAAATAATTTTCTAAACTTAAAACGACCATTTCATTAGGATTTAAAGTATTAACATATGCTCTAAATAATTTATAGAAATTATCATCATCATTCTTATAATAAAACATATAAGATTTATTACTAACAACTCCAGAATTAATAATTCTAACACTATTTAAATTATCAATTAAATAATTATCATAAGATAATTTATCTACCAATACTAAATTACCTTTCTTAATTATTTTCTTTATATCACTACTTTTCTTTATTGTCTTAGTAGTAATATTACTAATACCACTTAAATATTCATATAATATAGAATTTTCTAAAACATATACTTCACCATTATATGAAGTTAAATTATCTATATTAACATCTACTTTTCTATTACCTATCAAATAATAATTAACACTTAAATTAATATTAATTGGTTTATAATCCCCAGAATAATTATATTGATTAAAGAATAAATCAAACTTTTTCTTATTTATATCAAATTTAAAATCTTTGAATTTTTTAACTCTATTATAATCAAAATCTACACCACTAAATTTACTAAAAGAATTTAAATATTCACTTGTTAATCCAGATAAATTACCTCTCGATAATAATTGATATGGTTGATTTACCATAAATTCAAACTTATAGTTTTTATCAGTTAATGCATCCTCATCTACATCACTAATTTTTAAACTATCAATAAATAACCTATAATTATTAGTATTAAAACTATCTATATATTGTTTATTAATCCAATTATTATAATATTTAGTAACAATAGAATTAAGAGTTTCATCATTACCAAGTTTCAAATAATAATATATCTTAGCATCATTAAAGAAATAACATATATTATATAAATTACTTACTATTTTATTTTTATATAAAGTCATAGGTACTATAACATAATTTACTTTATCTTTTGAAAAATCATCAAATAATGTATCTATACTCTCATAAGATTCTATAGTACCACTTAACTCATAATAGCTACTAACATAACTTAAATCACTAGATAATATACCTACTTTACCATCTCTTATTTTTTTAATATCAACAACACTCTCATTATTTTTATTTAATAAAACATAATAATCAGTATATATTAATAAATCTCTTTTATTATAATCAGTAGAAACATTAAAACCAAATGTTTCATTTTTATTATTAATAGAATAAACTGTACTATTTAATTTTAAATCTAAATCTTTATCAAGATCATTAACAAAATCAAAAAATACTCCACTACCATTTTTACCAAATATATTTACATCATTTGGTACATTAATAGTATAAACACTATTTTTATTATTACTTATCCAAGTTTTTTCTGATATTGTTAAATTATTTTCATCTTTAAATATTTTATATATACCAATTATTACACCACTTAAAACTAAAATTGAAATAATTATTAATATTATAACTTTTTTAAATTTTTTCATAACATCACCTATTGAACATAATTAGTCCATTTAATAACTGAATTACCAGCTTTTATATATCCCATAACAGGAAAATTCTCTGTAATTTCTTTATCACTATTTTCTACAATATATTGAATATCATAAAACTCTTTTTCTTCTTTAGTAAATAATTCTAAAGATGCTTGTGCTATTGCTTCAGAATCAGTATGTTTACCAGTTTTTAAAACAATATCAACATAAATTAATTTACCTCTTATATCAATATTAGTAGAACTAACTAGTTCATTTTCAGTTATTTTATTCTCAATTTCACTAATTTTATCTTTTTTTATTTGTACACTTTCTATACCATCTAATCTATTTCCATACTTATCTTTAGATGTTTGTCCTATAAAATATACGATAACACCAACTAGTATAGAAACTATACAAACAAGTGATATTAGCATTAATATAGAATAAACCCTATTTCTTTTATAAAACTCCTTAAACTTTTTTAACATTTTTCCACCTCTTTAATAAAACAATTATACAATATATTTATTATTTTATCAATCAGCTATAACTTAATAAATTTGACTTAAATAAAAAAAAGTGATAGTATACTTTCTAATAAAAAAGAGGGGGAATTAATAATGGGACACGAAGAATATTTAACCACTCATGGAATAAATATGAGTGACGATGATGCTACAAAAATAATAAACTCTTTATTTGAGTTATATGAATTAAAAAAACAAAATGGTATTTTATATCAACTAGGTGATGAAATACCATTTAACATAATAAATTTATATATTAACTATATAAATAAAAGAGAACATGAAATTATTTATAATGATTATAAATACAAATTTATAACAAATGAAAGTTTAGTAGAACCAGGAGTTACAAAAGAAGAAAAAGAAGGTCTTAAAAATGTATATGATTATATAAGCACATATTCTAAAAACACTCCAATAGATTTATTTATTGAATCTTTTAAAATTCACACTAAACTTTATGAAAAATGTCCATATCCAGAATATGGTTCAAAATTAAGAAGTGATACTGCACTTCTTTACGACACACCATATGATGTATTACCAGCAAATAAAGCAAGTATTGAATTTAATAAATATATTGGTAAATCACTACTTTATAATCCAACAAAAGAAACAATTGATGAATTGAAAACAAAACCATGGGCAAAATATAAAATATATGAAAACATTTTTGACTATATACAAGACTGTATCATAACATGTGTAGAACTAATAAAATTACAACCATTTGATGACGGAAACAAAAGAACATTTAGAGCAGTTTTAAATTTGCTTCTAAAACAAGCAGACATACCACCAATTTATATAAAAAAAGAAGAAAGAAATATTTATAAAAGAGATCTATTAAAAGCAATATGTGACAATAACTATGAAGATATAATTCAATTCTATTATTACAAAATTGCAGATTCAATAGTTGGTTTAGGCATTAACAAAACTAAAGAAGAAAACATTAAATTATTAAAAAAAATTCCTAAGTAATATACTTAGGTTTTTTTATAACATTTCGTCTAATTTTTCTTCATCCCAAATTTCTATTCCAAGTTTCACTGCCTTATCATATTTAGACCCGGCATCTCTACCAACTATAACAACATCAGTTTTTTTACTAACACTTTCACTAGTAGTACCACCATTATTTTCAATTATTTGCTTAATTTCATCTCTAGAATATTTATCTAATGTTCCAGTTACAACAAATTTCTTGTTAATAAAGTTATCGTTTTCCACAACATCTTCTCCAATATATTCCATATTAACGCCAATATTTTTTAAATTATTAATAAGTTCTATATTATCAGCATCTTCAAAAAAGCAAACTATGTTTTTAGCTAGTATTGGCCCCATATCTTTAATAGATTCTAACTCTTCATAAGTAGCATTAATTAAATTATCTATATTTTTATATCTCTTAGCT
Source organism: uncultured Bacilli bacterium (assembly GCA_934089255.1). Taxonomy (GTDB): domain Bacteria; phylum Bacillota_I; class Bacilli_A; order RF39; family UBA660; genus UMGS1124. Next base: position 20,227 of record CAKOJI010000007.1, read on the forward strand.
AGTAACTTAGCATTCTTTTCACCAATACCACTTATTCCAATAGCAAAAATTAATCTTTCAACACTATTTTCTTTACTAACTTCTATACTCTCAAGTAAATTATTAACACTCTTATCTCCAAAGCCTTCTAATTCTATTAAATCTTTCTTTTTATATTTCAAATTATATATATCTATAATATTTTTAATAATACCCATATTATAAAAATCTTCTATAATTCTATCACCTAATCCATCAATGTTCATAGCTTTTCTACTTACGAAATGTATCAAAGATTCAATATTTCTTTTACTACAATTATCGTTCATACAAAAATAATCTATACCAGTTTTACTTAACACTAAGTCACTTCCACATATAGGACAAGTTTTTATCATCTTAAAATCCTTTTCAGTGCCATCTCTACGTTCTTTAACTGGTCTAACAACTTCTGGAATTACATCTCCTGCTTTTCTAATACTTACAATATCTCCTATTTTTAAATCTTTCTCTATTACATATTGTTCATTATGAAGTGTTGCACGTCTAACTGTACTTCCAGCAACTAAAACAGGTTCCAAAACAGCATTAGGAGTAATTTGACCAGTTCTTCCAACAGTAAATATTATATCAGTTAATTTAGTTAAAACTTCAGTTGCAGGAAATTTATATGCAGTTGCCCACTTAGGATACTTTTGAGTATATCCAAGTTTTTTTTGAGTTTCAATATCATTTACCTTTATTACAACACCATCAATATCATAAGGTAAATCTTCTCTTATACTTCCCTTTTCACTAATGAAACCTAATATTCCGTTAACATCACTAACTAACCTATTGTTTGGATTAGTTTTAAAACCCAACTCTTTCATGAACTCTAATGCTTCTAAATGCGTTTTAATTCCATAATCTTCTGGGTTTGGTAAATGATATATAAAAGTATCCAATTTTCTTTGTCTCGCAATATTACTATCTAACTGCCTAATAGAACCAGCTGCAGCATTTCTACAATTTTGAAATAAAGGTAAATTTTGTTCTTTACGTAATTTATTTAAATCTTCTAAAACTTTTTTAGACATAAATATTTCTCCACGAACTTCAATATCTATATCTTTATTTATTTTAAGTGGAATACTTTTAATAGTTTTAGCATTATGCGTTATATCTTCTCCAACAACACCATCACCACGTGTCGCAGCACTAACAAACTTACCATTTTTATATTTTAATGAAACAGATAAACCATCTATTTTAAGTTCACATACATAACTAGGATGAAATCCCTCTTTAGCGATTCTATTATCAAATTCCATAATTTCAGATTCATTAAACACATTAGATAAACTAAGCATAGGAATTTCATGTCTAATCTTTTTAAAACCATCAATTACTTCTCCACCAATTTTTTGTGTAGGACTATCATCTCTTACAAACTCAGGATGCTCTTTTTCAAGATTTATTAATTCTCTTAAATACTTATCAAATTCTTGATCAGTAATAGTAGGATTATCTAACACATGATACTCATAATTAGCCTTATTTAATATATCAACTAATTCATTATATCTTTCTAACATAAATTATCACCATAAATTCTTATTATATTCACCATTATTGATTAAATTATTAATAGCATCCTTAACACTATCTTTATCTTCTTTATAAGTAACTCCATACCAAACACTATCTGTTTCAATTACTTTAACACTTACATCACCAGACTTAATATGTTGATCAACTACTTCAGGAATTAAAAACTCATCTTTTTCTTTATCTTTCATACCATTTAAAAAGTTAACAAAATCTCTCTCTAAATAATTAAATATTTTAGGTGTAAATAAAAGCATATTCATACTAACTAATCTATTAAGTTCAACATCATACTCTTTTCCATCTACTAAAGATTTACAATGTATATGATCGTCTACTCTTTCTATACTACTTTCATCTATACCAACTAAACTGTTGTTTTCTATTTCACAAACTCCACGTTTAACACTACCATTTTCTGTTATAGTATTACACGCTCTATACCCAATTAAACCAAATTGTTTATCATTTATTTCATTTTTTAAAAATTGATAAGCCTTAATAAATGAATTTCTACCATAGAAATCATCTGCATTAATAATAGCAAAAGGTTCATTAATTACATCTTTACATTCTAAAATAGCATGCCCTGTTCCCCAAGGTTTAACTCTTTCAAAATCCATACTAATTGGTATATCTTCCATTTTTTGAAATACATATTCTACATCAATTTTATCTTCTACTCTCTTACCAATAGTATTTTTAAAATCTTCATACATTTCTTCTTTAATTACAAAAACAATTTTGTTAAAACCAGCCTTCTTAGCATCATACACTGAATAATCAATAATAAATTCTCCATTAGGCCCCATTGGCTCCATTTGTTTTAACCCACCAAATCTGCTACCCATTCCAGCAGCTAATATTAATAATGTCATAAATTTCCTCCTATAATTTACTAATACTCTTATGATTTTTCATTAATTTTTTAACACCCGTTTTAAAAGCAACATCTATTAAATCACCATTCATACTCAATACAACTCCAGTACCTAAACTTTCATGATTAATAATATCACCTATTTTAATTTCTGCATTTTCACTCTTGTTATACATAGTTTTAGTATCAATTTTCTTTTCCACTTTAATACTATTATCATTTTCTTCAATAAATTTAGAACCAATTTCATCAATAAATCTACTAGGTATATTCATTGTATCTTTACCATATAACATTCTTCTTTTAGCATTTGTTATATAAAGTCTTTCTTTAGCTCTAGTAATTCCAACATAACATAAACGTCTTTCTTCTTCAATACCATTTTCCATTAAACTCATATTATGAGGAAATATACCTTCTTCCATTCCAATTAAAAATACTACATTAAATTCCAAACCTTTAGCACTATGTATAGTCATCAAAGTAACTTCATCACCATCTTCTTTATGGCTAGACATATCACTTATCAAACTAATTTCTTCTAAAAAATCTTCTAAATTAACCATACCAGTTCTTTCTTCAAAAGAAGCAGTAATACTCTTAAACTCCATTAAATTATCAAGTCTTAATTCATTTTCCAACGTTTTATCTTCTTCTAACTCTTTTTTTAAACCAGTTTTCAATAATACAGAATCAATTAATTCAGTTAAACTCATATTTTCACTATCATGTTTCAAATCTATTATTAAATTTTTAAACTCTAATTCCTTTTTAGAATTTAATGCTTCAAACATACTAGTTCCCTCTAAATTAGCAACATTTTCTATATTTTTTATTGCTGCTTCTCCAATACCACGTTTAGGAACATTTATAATTCTTCTTAAACTTACTTCATCATTATTATTATATATTAATCTTAAATAACTAATTAAATCTTTAATTTCTTTTCTATTATAAAAGTAATAACTACCTACAACTTTATATGGTATTCCTTTACTTAATAAACATTCCTCAACAACACGACTTTGTGCATTAGTTCTATAAAGTATTCCAATATCTTTTCTATTATATCCTTCATTTAAAAGCTTATTTATTTCTTCAATAACAAGTGTTATTTCGTGTTTTTCATCATAAGCTCTCATATATTTAACTTTTATTCCGTCACCCTTTTCACTCCATAATTTCAAATCTTTTCTTTCTTTATTATTTTTAATTACAGAATTAGCTGCATTAAGTATATTATTAGTACTTCTATAATTTTCTTCTAACTTAATTACTTTACAATCTTTATAATCTCTTTCAAAATTTAATATATTTCTATAATCCGCTTGTCTAAAAGCATAGATACTTTGATTCATATCACCAACAACAAATATATTTTTATTCTTATTAGCAAGCAATTTAGTTAATTTATACTGTACAGGATTAGTATCTTGATATTCATCAATTAATATATATTTATATCTATTTTGATAATGCTCAAGTATTTCTTTATGCTCATTAAATAATATTACAGGTTTACATAATAAATCATCAAAATCTATACTATTATTTTTAATCATTTTATCTAAATAAATATGATATATTTCTTTAACAACTATATCGATATCTGTATTAAAACATTTTTCAATTTCCATATCACTTAACATTTGACTTTTAATCAAACTAATTTTATTTCTTATATAATATGGACTATAATGTTTAGGATCTAAATTCTTATCTTTGAGTATCTTTTTTATAATACTTAGTACATCATCACTATCTATTATAGTAAAATTTTTATCTAATCCTAAATACATATAATTTTCCCTAATTATTCTAAGTCCAAAAGAATGAAACGTTCCTATAAAACTAGAAATATCATATCCAAAGATTTTATTAACTCTTTCTTTCATTTCTTTTGCTGCTTTATTAGTAAATGTTATAGCAAGTATATTATAATCTTTAACACCGTTATCTATCAAATAAGCAATTCTAGTAGTAAGTACTTTAGTCTTACCACTTCCAGCACCCGCCATTACTAAACAAGGACCATCTATATGTTTAACAGCATCCACCTGTTGTTTGTTTAAATTATTCAATAGTTCCATATTCTACCTCACATATTAATTATTATATCAAATTACATTCAAATATTAAACACCTTTTTTAAAAAAATAAAAACATTTGTTCACAAAAAAACTACAAATTGTAGTTTTAAAAGTATTCGCTATCAAGATATTTTCTTGACCTACACTCAATCACTTTTAAGAGTTATTTTCACCTATAAACTTTTTAAAAAACTATCTAATTGTTTCAAAGCGTTTTTTCTAGGACTAATTTTTAATTTATCTTCCATACTTATTTCCGCTAATGTTAATCCATTATTTAATTCAAATATTTCATCAAATCCAAAACCATTTTTACCCCTAGCACAATCACTAATTACGCCGTCTAATACAGATAAAAATGTTTTCTCAAAATTATTACTTTTTAACGCAATAACTGTCGTATAATGACATTTTCTTTCTTCTTTATTTACTCCATTTAATTTTTTTAATAATTCTTTATTTTTTGTATGATCATCTGCATTCATCCATCTTGCTGTAAACACTCCAGGAAATCCATCCAGATAATCTATTGAAATTCCAGAATCATCTGCAATAAAAATATAGTTTTCCCCAACTTGATTATATAAATCTCTTACTTTTTCTAAGGCATTATCAACAAATGTATCCTGATTTTCGTTAACAATTATTTCTTTACCTAGCTTATCTTCTATTTCTTTTAAAGATAAAACATCATAATCTTTAAAAATTTCTTTAATTTCTTTAAGTTTTCCTTTGTTGCTACTTGCAACTACAATTACATTATTCATTTTTTTATCACCACTTTCTCGCTCATTATACAATATACCTTAGTATTATGAAAGCAAAATTTACTACTTTAACAAAAAAGAAATTTTGTCTAAATTTCAACAAAAAAAGAACCACCTAAGGCAGTACTTAAATATTATAATTTATTAAATCATCTATAGAATTATTTAATAAATATAAAAGCATATTTTTATCTAGTTTAGTAAAATTTTGCTTAACTAATGATAATGGTAAAAAGAATAAATCTATTCTATTTTTTATAACATTATAAATATCTTCAACCCCAAAATCTTTTAAATATTTAATTATTTCTTTTACATTTCTCTTAGAAAAATTTAAATTTTTAAGTAAAACATTATCATAAGTATTAATTATATCATTAATCTGATCATCACTTAGATCATACTCTTTGAGATAACTTAACACTTTCCTCACCCATTTCTAATAAAGGCATTATTAATTTCTCTACTTCATTTAAATTTGCAGTATTAGATTTATATTCTAATGCTTCTCTAAATAAAATATTGTCATTTTCTTTACCTTTATAATTGCATAGATTTCTTAATAATCTATTCCTACTAACTCTATTAACACCAAAAGAATACGTTATATTATCAATTAAATATTTACTATCTAATAAACTAACAGTATCCTTAATAGAATTATGGTTATCAAAAAAACTATTTATTCGCTCATCACTTAAATTTTCATCAGAAAATTTATCACTTTTTGACGAAGCAACATTTATTTTACCATAGAATGCTTTATCTTTGCAACTTAAATAATTATTATAACCTTTTTTTATAGTTAAACCTCTAATCAAATCTATCTTATCTAAACCATCATAATTAATATTAAAAACATCTTTCTCTAAGAAAAAATCAATTACTTCTGCTAAATTATTCATTCCGATTACAGTATATCCATTATTATTATTATCATCAGTTAATTCTATATTATACTGTTTCAATACTTGAATATTTTCAAATACTAAATTAGAATTTGTAACAAACTTTCCACCAATATACATAAATATATTCTTAGGATTTACACCGATATTTTCTAACTTAGAAAATAAACTTTCATTAACTTTACTATCATTTATAAAATATACAGGATAATTAAGCATTTTTTTAAAATCTATTCCATATTTTTTCATTAAATTATAATTATTTACAAAATTATCATAATTACACATAACACAATTATATTTACATTTGCTACTAACTATATCTTTAATAAATATTGAAGGAATTCCTATTGCCTTATTTATATTAACACTTTCACCCTCAAATATATTTAACACACTATTAATAGTTTCTATATTCGAATGCAACAAAATAGATAATAAAACGTTTTTATCTTCTATTTTATCAAACATTACCCTTTTTAAACCATTATCAGTTTTTAAAGTAATAGCCATTTCTTTAAATGATTTTAAATTAGCATATTTACTAATATCACTTAATAAATTACTATCAACTTCATCAACATTAACTTCCAAATAATTTAATATATCTTTTAACTTAACATCCAAATTATAAAACGTTATATCTGAATTAATTGGTATATCTTGACTTTTAACCTTTTTATTCATCAAATATAAATTATATTTATTTAAATTAAACATAATATCATACATAACAAAATCAATACCACGACTAACATTATTAATAACTGTATTAGTAACACCAGATAAAGAACTATCTTCTTTACTAGTATTATATGTATTTTTAATAAATTCATCTAAATGAGAACTAATATCATACTTTGGTAACGTATTTTTAATATGTTTAAATTCCATTTCATCAATATATTGTACTTTACCACCATTTTTTACTTCACCAATAGTATTAATAATTTTATCAAAAAATTTAATATCTTTATTGTCTTCACCTAACTTATTAGCACAAAATCTAAATAAGTTAAAATATTCTAATAATACATCAAGAAACTCCAAAATTATCCCCTCCTAATTTTCAATCTTTCTTATTACGTCATAGCTGTCAACCAACTTTAACAAGTCTTTAAAATTATTTTCTATTTTTATTGCATCACTATCTTTATCTTCTTTTAACATATTTTTTGTTTCAAAATATATCTTGTTTATAGCATCTATAATAGGTACTTTTTGATATTTAACTATAGAATTATGATCCAAATTCATTTTACTTAATTCTTCATCATCACATTCTATAACTTCTAAAGATTTTTTTATTAAATCTTCATCAATAGTACTTATTAAATCTTTTTCTCTAACTAATATACTTTCAACAAAAGACAATATTTCTTCATCAGTATATTCCATAGTTTCCTTTTTGTCGGCTTCAGTTTTTCTCTTAAATTCAATATTTTTTTCACCAATATATTCTAAAAGTTGCCACTTATCACTAGTAATTATTCCACTTTTTTTAATTACCTCATTAAATTCATCTATATCATAAATAGGTTTAATTAATTTATCATTTTTAAAATAACTAATATATTTTTTATATAAGTTATCACTTATTTTTAAACTATTATAATATTCTTTATTATTATTATTAAAATCATTTATATATTCTTTTATATATTTTGCTTGTTCATCAAGCCATTTGATATATGAATCAACATTACTATTATTAATGTTTACTTCTCCATCACTCATTAATTTTTGATTAACTTTAATTTGCACAGAAGCATTAAAAAATATTTTTAACGTTTCTTCTTTATTAGAAAAATTAAATGTATCTAATATTTTTACAAAATCATCTTTATCAAGTAGTGCTAAATCCTCACCTTTTAAATCATCTATATTTTTTAGAGTCTTTAAAACAATTAAATTTTTAACATCATTTATTTTGTCCATTTTACTTTCAAAATCTTTTAATTGCACTTCTACAGTATCAATTTTCTTAGATAACTCTGTTATAAAGGAATTGATATACATAATATCTAGCCTCCAATACTATAAAAAGTATAGCATATTTATAACACAAAAACAATTGTTTTTATACCAGTTTTAAAAACAAAGTTTACATTTTAAAATGAATAAATTATAATAAATATAATAGGAAGTGAACATATGGTTAAACTAAAAAATAAGATAGTAGAAATAGATTCTTTACCAAGTTATAAAAAGAAAAAGATTTCTTTTACAAAAATTCTATTCTACATAATATTATTATTAATATTTTTAACAATATTATATTTTAGTTATATAAAACTATTACCATATATAAATGCTACAGATATAAACAAAATAACAGGTAAAAAAATAAACATAACTGAATGTAATACTAAAGACTACATAATTATAAACAAAGATAAAACATATTCAATGAATTTAACAAACAATAACTGTATTTCAAATTATTATGAAGGTACTATCATAATAAAAAACAATGAAATTATATTTACAAAAGAAATAAAAGGATTAATAAACAGTGATAATAATATAATAATAGACAATAAAATATTTAAGAGTGATAATAATGAATGAAGAAATAAAAAGTATACTAAATGATATAGATTTTAACAATAATAAATTAATAAAAATAAACAATAACTTATATTTAACTAATAATCAAATAGATATTTTAAAAAGATATAAAATTGATTATGAAACATCTAATTCTTTAAGAGATTTAATGATTAAAATAGAAAATATTTTAGACTACGAAGAAGAAATACCAGAACTAGTCGATTTATTAGACAAATTATCTGAAAGAAATTATTATGAATTTACAAACAAATAAAAATACTAGTAAACACTAATATTTTTATTTTCTCTTTTTAAGTCTCTTTCTTTAATAGTTTGTCTTTTATCATAAAGTTTTTTACCCTTACATAAACCAAGTAAAATCTTTGCATTATTATTTTTAAAATATAATTTTAATGGGATTAAACTATAACCATCCCTCATAACTTCAGATTTTATTTTAATTATTTCTTTTTTATTTAAAAGTAACTTTCTTGATCTTCTTTCAGGCACATTAAATCGATTACCTTCTTCATACGGAGCAATATACATATTTAGTATAAATACTTCATTATTTTTTATTCTAGCATAAGTATCTTTTAAATTAGTACTGCCCTTCCTAATAGATTTAATTTCTGTACCAGTTAATACTATTCCACACTCATACTCTTCTTCTATAAAATAATCAAAATAAGCTTTTTTATTCTTTATCTCTATCATTCATATCCCCCACTAACTCAAAGTCAATTGTCCTTGCTTCTTTACTAGCACCAACTACTTTTATATGAACTTTATCTCCTATAGTATAACGTTTTTTAGTATTTTGTCCTATCAAACATAATAATTCAGGAACATAGTTAAAATAATCTCCTTTTAAACTATTAACATGTACAAGTCCTTCAATTAAATTATCTAGTTCAACAAAGAAACCAAAATTCTCTACACCACTAATTACACCATCAAATTCTTCACCAATATGATTTTCCATATATTCTGCCATTTTCATATCATCAACTTCTCGTTCAGCATCAACGCTAGCCTGTTCTCTTTCACTAGCTTGTTCTGCAATATAATCTAAATTAGCATTATAATAATCTATTGTTTCATTATCAATTTTATTTTCATACAAATATTTTCTAAGTAATCTATGAACTTCTAAATCTGGATAACGTCTAATAGGAGAAGTAAAATGTGTATAACATTTGCTACCTAATCCAAAATGTCCAATATTTTCTTTTTGATAAACTGCTTTTCTCATACTACGTAATAACATACTAGAAAGAACTTTATATTCTGGAACATCTTTAAGTTGATCTAATAATTTTTGCATACTTATAGGAGTTAAATCTTTTATTTTACCATTAACTTTATATCCTAACGCACTTACTAAATTTAAAAACTTTGTAATTTTTTCTGAATTAGGAATATCATGTACTCTGTAAATAAATGGTAGATCCATATTATATATATGCGTAGCAACTGTTTCATTAGCAGCAATCATAAAATCTTCTATCATTCTTTCTGCATCTTCTCTAACTCTTTTTTCTACACCAATTACATTTTTGTCTTTATCAACAATAATCTTAGCCTCATCCAAATCAAAGTCAATATAACCACGTCTAACTTTATTTTTTCTTAAAATATGTGCCAAATCATTCATTTTTAATAAAATGGTAGCAAAATCTTTATACTCCGGATCAATAATATTACGCATAATAATATCATTTACTTTTTTATATGTCATCTTTTTTCTTGATTTTATATAAGATGGAAATATATCATAGCTTTTGACATTTCCATTATCATCAATTTGCATTACACAAGATTGTGTTAGACGAATAACACCTTCATTTAAAGAACAAATCCCATTAGACAATTTATGTGGAAGCATAGGTATTACGCTATCAGCTAAGTAAGAACTAGTACCTCGACTTAAAGCATCTTTATCTAAGTAACTATTTTCAGTTACATAATAACTAACATCGGCAATATGAACTCCCAATACATGTAACCCATTTTCATACTTATAGCTAATTGCATCATCAATATCCTTTGTATCATCGCCATCAATAGTAAATATTACTTCTTGAGTTAAATCAGTTCTCCCTTTCAATTCATTTTCACTCACAACATCAGGAATTTCATCAGTTTGAATAAGAGCTTTATTTGAAAATTCTTCATATATAGAATACTTATAAGCAACCAATTTTATATCAATACCCGGATCATCTTTATGACCAATAACAGTTGTTATTTTACCTAAATACTTATTCTTAGACATTTCTTTTATAATAGATACAATTACTTTAGTACCTTCAACAATACCATTAGTACTATTAGAATCAAGTTTAATATCTATTTTCTTTTTCTCATCTTCCAACTTTACATAAGGTTTATTATTATAAAAATATACTTCACCAATTAAATTATTTAAATCTCTATTAAGCACTCTAATAACTCTACCTTCAGTTTTACCAAAATTATTGACTAGCTCAACTAAAACTTTATCTTCATTAATAGCACCATTAATATTTCCTTTATCAATATAAATATCTTCTCCATCAGGAACAATTAAAAAACCAAATCCTTTTTTATTTATACTAATAACACCAGATTTTAAGTTAGGACAATTTTTAAACAAAATATATTTATTCTTTTTTGTCTTATAAACAATTCCATCATTAACTAATTCGTTTAAAAAATTATTTAATCTATTTAAATCCTCTGGAGTAGAAAGTTCTAACAAATCATTAATTTCTATTACATCAAGAGCTTCATATTTATCATTCATCACATTAATAATTTTTTCTTTCATAATATCACTTACCCTTTAGAAAAATTATAGCATTAAAAAAACATAAATACTACAAATACTTATGTTTAAAATGTAAATTTACTTAATATATAATATAAATGATATTACAAAAAACAATATTCCTAAAACCATAGTTAATCTAGTTAAAAATAACTCAGATCCTCTTTCCTTTTGTTTAGAAAACAAATCAGTATTACCACCACTAATAATTTGAGCACCATCACTTGCTTTATTACTTTGAAGTAACACTAATACTATTAATAATATCGAAATAACTAATAAAATAGTTTCCATTTAATCACCCAATTTCAATAACTAATTTAACATATATTTACATCTATTTCAAGTTTTTATGTAAGATTTACTTAAAAAACATAAAAAATAAAATACTGTAAACAATATATTAAGCCAAATAAAATAAATTGTCAACAAATTACATATTTGTTATAATATTTCTAGGTGAACAAACATGAGAATGATTGAAATAACTAAAGAAAAATTTGAAGAATTTACATATAAAAGTGAATATAAAAACTATTGTCAAACGGCAAATTATGGAATGATTATGTCAGAAACAGGATTTGATTATTCTTTTGTAGCATACACAACTAATGATTTAGAAATATTAGCAGCAGGTATGTTTTTAACAAAAAAAATAGGTAGATACTATTATGCATACTGCCCTAAAGGATATATCATAGATTATAATGATACAGAATTAGTAAGAAAATTTACAAGAAATTTAATAAAGTATTATAAAAGAAAAAAAGTAATATTTTTAAAAATAAATCCAGAAATTATAATAGGAACAATAAATACAAATACATTTGAAAAAACGCCAAACGAAAACACAAATATACTAGATAATTTAAAAAGTTTAGGTTTCAAAAAAAGAAAAGAATTAAATCCATTAGAATTATTACAGCCTAAATTAACAGCATTAATTAACTTAAAAGAATATGACGTAAACAAACTAGATAAAAAAGTTAGAAATAATGTTAGAAACACCGAAAATAATGGATTAGTTCTTGAAGTAGCTGACGCAAATAAAATAGAAATATTATATGAATTCATAAAAAATATGAAAGATAGAAGTATAAACTATTACAGAAACTTTTATAACACATTTAAAAGAACTGAACAAGCTGATTTATTATTAGTAAATATAGATTATGAAACATACTTAATAAATGCAAAAAAAAGAGTTGAAGAAGAACAAATTAAAAATGAAGAATTAAATAATAAATTAAGAACAGACACTAGTGAAAAAACACTAAATGAAAAAATGAATTCAGATAAAGCACTAGAACAATATAAGCAAGACGTTATTTATGCAACCGCCGGATTAAAAAGAAATGAAAAAACATATATTGGTGGTGCAATAACAATTAAATATGGAAATAAAGTAAGCATACTTATTGCTGGAGTTGACAAAAACTATAACTACTTAAATCCAAATTATTTCTTACATCATAAAATATTTGAAATGTATAAAGAAAATTTTGATGAATGTGATATAAATGGAATTGCAGACGATTTCAGTAATGAGTCAAAATTTAGTGGACTAAATAAATTTAAAATGGGATTTAACCCTAAAATAGTAGAATATATAGGCGAATTAGATTTAATCATAAGTGAATGGAGATTTAAAATAGTAGAAAGAAACGATTTGCTATCAAACGAATTTACTAAGAAAAAAAATATTTAAGAAATTTTAAATATTTTTTTTATGAACATTTTTATAGTTAAAAATAATATTTTTACATCAAAAATAAGACTACAATTATTTGCATAATATTTTTCTAATTTCATTCTTGAATTAAAAGATGTGTAATTTTCTCTATTAACTTGCCAATACCCAGTTAAGCCGGGTTTAACCTTTGTTATAATCTTTATATTATTTTTTAAAAGTTTTTTTTCTCTCTCTAAATAAGGCCTTGGACCCACTATAGACATCTCACCTTTAAATACATTTATAAATTGTGGTACTTCATCTAAACAACTAGAACGTAAAAACCTACCTACTTTTGTAACTCTAGGATCATACTCTAATTTTTGATTCTTATTCCATTGATCTTTATATTTTTTTTCATTTAAAATATCTTCTAATAAAATATCAGCATCAGTTACCATAGTCCTAAATTTATATAATTTAAAAATATTTCCATTTTGACCAATCCTATATTGCTTATAAAAAATAGTATTAAAATCACTAGCTAACATATACCTAATCTTTATAAAAGGAATAACTAACAACAAAAAAATCATTCCAAAAAATGAAAATACTAAATCAAACAAACGTTTTAAAACTCTATAAAATACATTCATAATTCACCATTACCTATATGATAACATCTATTAAACTAAAAAAAAAGACGTTTTATAAAACATCTTCTATCTATTATTTCTAAATCTATCCTTAGGATCCAATATAGCTTTTCTTATTCTAATAGCATCAGGAGTAACTTCAACATACTCATCATCTTCTATAAATTCTAATGCTTCTTCTAAAGAGAAAGTTTTAGGTGGTACTAACTGAATAGCATCATCACTACTTTTACTTCTTGTATTAGACATTTCTTTATTTTTACAAGGGTTAACATTTAAATCATTATCACGGTTATTTATACCAACTACCATACCAATATAAACATCTGTTGCTGGTCCAACAATTAAAATACCTCTATCTTGTAAATTAAATAATGAATAACCTAAAGTTTTACCATTTTCCATAGAAACCAATACGCCGTTTTTACGAGTAGTTAAATCTCCTGCAAAAGGCTTGTACTCATCAAAACTACGTACCATAACACCTTCGCCTTTAGTATTAGTTATAAATGCACTTCTATATCCAATTAAGCCACGTGTAGGAGCACTAAACTCCATATGAGTATAATTATCATCAGTAGTTTGCATTGATAAAAGTAAACCTTTTCTTTCTTGTAAATCACTTATAATTGTACTAGCATAATCACTAGGAGTATTTACTATAACTTTCTCGAAAGGTTCACATTTAACACCATCAACTTCTTTTAACAATACTTGAGGTTTTGAAACAGATAATTCATAACCTTCTCTTCTCATATTTTCTAAAAGTACAGATAAATGTAATTCACCACGTCCACTAACTTTAAAACCATCACTATTTTCTAATTCTTCAACTTCTAAACCAACATTAGTTTCAAGTTCTTTTTCTAATCTCTCTCTTAAATGTCTGTTAGTTAAGAATTTACCGCTTTGTCCAGCAAAAGGACTATTATTAACTAAGAAATTCATAGATAAAGTAGGTTTATCAATATGTATTGGAGGTAATGGATTAGGTTTTCCTAAACTACAGACAGTATCACCTATACTAATAGTACTACATCCAGCAATAGTAACTATATCACCATAATATGCTTCTTTTTTTTCTACTCTGTTAATACCTTCATTAACAAACAATTTACTAATTCTAAAACTAGATTCTTTACCATCATTACTAATTAAAGTAACATTCTCTCCAGCTTTAATCATACCTTTATTAACTCTACCAATACCAAGTCTTCCAATATAATCATCATAATCTAATTGACTAATTTGTAATTGTAAATCATCATCTTTATTACCTTCAAAAGGTTTTACTTGTTCTAAAACAGTATCTAAAAGTGGGCTAATAGAATCTTCCATTTTATTTAAATCTCTAGTAGATTTTCCTTGTTTTGCAATACCATAAACAATTGGAAAATCTAACTGATCATCATTAGCATTTAAATCACAGAATAAATCAAACGTCATATTAACAACTTCTTCAGGTCTTGCATCCTTTTTATCTATCTTATTAATAAATAATATTGGTCTTAAATTTTGTTCTAATGCTTTGTTCAAAACAAATCTTGTTTGAGGCATTGGACCTTCAGCGCTATCAACTATTAATATAACAGTATCAACAGTTTTAATAACACGTTCAACTTCACTTGAAAAATCAGCATGCCCTGGAGTATCTACAATATTTATTTTATAATCTTTATATCTTATAGCACAATTCTTTGAATATATTGTAATTCCTCTTTCTCTTTCAAGATCATTAGAATCCATTACACAGTCTACTACCTCTTCATTTTCTCTAAAAACACCATTTTGTTCAAGTAACGCATCTACCAAAGTACTTTTACCAGCATCTACGTGAGCAACAACAGCAACATTAATTATTTTATCCATAAAAACACTTCCCTTTTTTTATAACTAGTTAATCATACAACAAAACATATTGTTTTGCAAGAAAAAATGCTTTTTTAAAGCATTTTCTCTATATCTTCTACAATTTCTTCAATAATTTGTATATCTAATATAATTAATAAATCTATTGGCAATTAACTCATAAATCATTACCATCATATTTATTTTCCCTAACCACCCCTCCTAAGTAATTGTCATATATATTAAAAAATCAGTAAATATTATTCTAAATAAACTACACGTTTTAATCATAAAATATCAATATAAATTGAATAAAAATTATCAATATTATATAATTCTAATAGGTGATATTATGAAAGACTTTTTAAAAAAATATAATTATATATTATTAACATTTATTATAGGTTTTATAATAATATCAACGATTTATATATTAGAAGACGTTGCACCACTTGGTAAAAATTCATTATTAACCGTAGATTTCTTTCATCAATATGGTCCAATGTTAGCAGAACTATATGACAGAATAAAATCAGGTAGTAACTTAATATATAGTTTTAACACAGGTCTAGGATTACCATATTATAGAAACTATTTTAATTATTTATCAAGTCCTATAAATTTATTAATACTATTATTTAAAAGAAAAGATCTAATTATGTCATACTCAATAATTATAGGTTTAAAATCTATATTATCTTGTATTACTATGGCTATTTATTTAAGAAAGAAATTAAATATTAAATCTCTATACTTAGTAGGATTATCTCTTTTATATGGTTACTCTGCATACTTTACTGCATATTATTGGAATATAATGTGGATAGATGGAATTTATATACTACCATTAATAACATTAGGTATAGAAAATATTATAAATAAAAAAAGTGGAATACTATACACTCTTTCACTAAGTTATATTTTATACACAAACTACTTTATAGGATATATGTGTTGCATCTATTCAATACTTTACTTTATAGCATATTTAATAATAAAAATAGATAAATTTGACATAAAAAAAATAATTAAATCTTGTTTAATTTTTGGTATTTGTTCACTAATATCAGGTTTACTACTAGCATTCGAACTAATTCCAATGTATGAAGCGTTAAAAAGTACAAACGCTACAATGGGTAGTATACCAACTGAACAATACTATGCATTTACTATAATAGAATTTATAAAAAATCATTTAACTGGCGTAAATAGTACAGTATTTGCATCAGATATTTCAAATTGTCCTAATATTTCTTGCGGAATACTAACTATAGCATTGCTAATAGAATTTATATTAAATAAAAAAATAACTATAAAAAGAAAAATTGTATACATATCACTTTTAATAATATTAACATTATCATTTTATATTGCACCATTAGACTACGTTTGGCACGCATTTCACGTTCCAAATGATTTACCATATAGATATTCATTTATATATAGTTTTATACTAATATTAATATCTGCTTACTCATTAAAATATATAAAACATAATTCATATATAAAAACATTTATATCTTACATAACATGTTTAATATTAATCACATTCGTATTAAAAACAAATTATGCCAACATTACAAAAAACATGATAAACATTAACTATTTACTAATAACAACATATTTTCTAATATACACTCTATATCATTTCTATAAAAAAACAAAAAAAATAGCAGTAATATTATTTATAATAGTATGCAGTATAGAATGTATAATAACTATAAACCATAATTGGGATATATTACAATACATTGATGATTTTTATAAAGATTATAAAAACATAAATAATAGTATAAAAATAATAAATAAAAAAGATAACGAATTATTTTTTAGAACTGAAAAAAATAATATATTAACATTAAATGATGGTGCTTGGTATAATTATTATGGACATACAACATTTAGTTCAATGGCGTACAATAATATTGCAAAACTAACAAATGATTTAGGACAACCAGGTAATGAAATAAATAGTTATTACTACAAACAAAACACACCAATATATGACACTATGTTTGATATAAAATATATAATAGGAAATAATGTAGATGAAACAAATTATAATCTAGAATTAAACGAATATGGAACTCTTACTTATAAATATAAATATACTACAGGATTAATGTTTGGAGTAAATAAAAACATAAAAAAATGGACCAATAACTTCATAAACCCATTAGAATACCAAAATGATTTTATAAATTATTCTACAAACATAGAAAATACACTATATAGATTAACTTTAAAAAATAAAGAAACTATTAAAAATAATGATGAAACAATTATTAAATTTAACTACGAAACTACTAACAACAATGCATACATCTATGCAGATAGTAGTCAAATAAAATATTTAATAGTAAACGACACACTATACTATAAAGACAATATAGATATAAATAAAATATCACTTTTATTAAATAAAAAAATTAAAAAAACAGAAAGTTATGAAGAACCATACGTAATAAATACAAAAACTAATAATATATTAGAAATCTTCATTTGTTTCAAAACATATTTATATGAAGAAGCAGATGTATATTCACTTGATAACACTAAATTTAAAAAAGCATATAACTCTTTTAAAGAAAATGAAATTAAAATAACTAAATTTAAAGAAAATAAAATTTACGGTAGCATTAATTTATCAGAAGATAAAACTATCTATACTTCTATACCATACGATAAAGGATGGAAAATATACATTAACGATAAACAAATTAATACATTTAAAATAAATGATTCATTATTAGGATTTGATTTAAAAAAAGGTGACAATTATATAAAACTAAAATATATTCCAAATAATCTAGATTTAGGTATAGGAATAAGTATAACAACACTAATTATTTCTATCTCGTATTTATTAATAAAAAGAAAAAAATTAATCATCAATTAGATTAATTTTTTTTAAGAATAACTTTTTAACATTCTTAGTAGGCATTAATACTTTAAAATCATTTACAGTACTAAATTCATATTCTTTAACTGCTCTATCTAACTTATCTCCATCAATACACCAAGCTTTTTTAGGGTATTGATCAAATTTAAATTTTACTCTACTTGTTTTATAAAATTCAAAACCACTAATATTATTAGGATCATTATCAATTAATAATCTAAGCGCTCTTATAATACTTCTTCTAGTAGGAAAATTACAAAGCAATAACTCAAATTGATTATCATCTAATTTAACATCTTTATAAAAATTATTAATACCAGCAATTCTATTAGCATTACTTACTAATATAAAAGAATAATATCCACTTTTTTTAACACCGTTAATTTCATAATCTACATAATATGATTTAATAGGTCTAAAATAATCTTTAACTCCTTCAAATAAATATGCTAAATAACCATATTTCTTTTTTAAATATCTAGGTGTATCATAAGCAATATTAATAAACTTACCTAAACCAGCAACATAAACAAAAGGTCTATCATTAACGGTACATATATCTATATTTTTAACTTTTCCTTCTAAAAGCATTTTAACATTGTTTTCAAAATTCTTTCCATAACCAAACATAGTACCAACATCATTACAAGTACCAACAGGTATATTAGCAACAATTAATCTATCCTTCCTTTGCATATTACCAGTTACAACCTCGTTAAAAGTTCCATCTCCACCAACACTAACAACTAAATCTGCATAATCTAAATGACTCACAATTTCTTTAGCGTGACCAGCATATTGTGTTGGAACGATCTTTAAATTATATCCGTATTCTGGAAATATTATCTTAGCACTTTTTAACATATCACCATTTATAGTATGCCCACTATTAGGGTTATATATCATAAGACATTGTTTCACGTTAATCACCACACATAAATTATAATATAAAAAATAAATTTTTACAAAACAAAAAGGACAAAAGTGTCCTTAATCATTAATTTCAATGACAGTTTTATTATCTTGTTTTTCTTCTTTAGGAACAGTAATACATAAAGTACCATTATTAAACTTAGCATTAATTAAATTTGTATCAATATCTCCTACATAGAATGTTCTAGAATATTCACCATAACTTCTTTCTTTTCTAATATAGTTTTTATCACTATCTTCTTCTTTTTCTTCTTTTTTAGCAGTTATAGTTAAATAACCGTTTTTACATTCTACATTGATATCTTTCTTATCAAATCCAGGTACATCAACTTCTATATTGCATTTACCATCTTTTTCATATATATCACATTTCATAACTGCTCCATCCTTTGAACTAACAAAATCATCAAAAATGTCATCTAAATAATACTTTCTAGGTATTAAACTCATATATCTCTCTTCCTTTCACAATTATATTATATCACTAATTTAGCACTTGTCAATACTAAGTGCTAACTTTTTTAAAATTTTTAATAAAAAAAGTATCCTATATTAAGATACTCAAAAATTCTGTAATTATACCAACAAGAACTCCTATTAAATATAAAGTTACAAGTATAAAAACATTTTCTCTCAAATTTTTATTATTCTTAAATAAAAGTAATAAAGCAACACCACTACCAGTTAATAACCCAGATATAGATGTCCCTAAATTAATAACATTTTCTAAATATAATTGTGTTAATATTACACTAGAACCACAATTAGGTATTAACCCTATAAGTGATCCTAAAAATGGTCCAAATATAGTATTCTTCATAAATACTTTGCTAATAATATCATTACCAATATATAAAAATAAAATATTTAAACAAAAACTAACTATTAAAATAAATAACAAAATATTTAATGTGTGTTTAATACTTGATTTAATTATACTATGCCTACAATGACAATGTTCATCTTCGCAAACATTATAATTATAATTTGAATTATTTTTTCTTCTAAAAATATAATCTATTACAAAACCAAAAAACATTCCACACATAATTTTTATAAATAATATTAATAAAATAATATTCAAAGGAGCATTTTGGCTTAACATAATAGGTAACATCTCATCACTGGTTGATAAATAAATAGAGAATAAAGTTCCTAAAGAAATAACACGTGTTATATATAAATTAGTTGCTACAACAGAAAAACCACATTGAGGTATTACACCGAGTAAACTACCAATGACAGGTCCAAATTTACCAGACTTTTTAATAAGATTTTTAGTTTTATTATTTAATTTGTGTTCTAGTAATTCTAATAATAAAAATGTTAAAAAAAGGAATGGCAATATTTTTAGAGCATCAACTAATGTGTCAATTATTATATCTTTCATAAATTCCTCCGAACAAATGAGATTATATATTATTTAAAATAAAAAGTCAATTTCAAAAATTAACTTTCTATTCCAAATCTATCTATATATTCTTCATAACTAATTTCTTTATCTCTTATAGTACCATCTTTTTTAATTTCTATAAGCCTATTACAAACTGAATCTATAATTTCTTCATCAAACGTACTAACAATAAGAGAACTCTTATATCTTTCTAAACCTTCATTAAGAGCAGTAATGCTTTCTATATCCAAATGATTTGTAGGTTCATCTAAAAGAAGTACATTACCATGATTTAACATAACTTTTGCAAACATACATCTTACCTTTTCTCCACCAGATAATACATTAACATTTTTAAAAACTTCTTCTCCACTAAACAACATTCTTCCTAAAAATCCTCTTATAAACGTATCATCAGTGCTTTCTGTATACTGTTTTAACCATTCCATCATATTTAAATTTTTATTAAAATACTTATCATGATTCTTTTCATAATATGAAATTTTTACAGTATAACCAACCTTAACTGAACCAGAATCAGGTTCTATCTCCCCACTAATTATATTTAATAAAGCAGTTTTTGCTATTTCATTATTACCAATTAAAGCAATTTTATCATTTTTTCTAATAACAAATCTAACATTATGTAAAATATCTTTATAACAAATATTATCAACAATAATAACATCATTACCAAGTTCTCTTTCGATATCAAAATTAATATATGGATATTTTCTACTACTAGGTTTTATTTCATCTAATTTTATTTTTTCCAAAGCTTTTTTTCTACTAGTAGCTTGTTTACTTTTACTTGCATTTGCACTAAATCTTCTAATAAAATCTTCTAATTCTTTTATCTTATCTTCTTTTTTCTTATTAGAATCCTTCATTTGTTTCTGTATTAATTGACTAGATTTATACCAAAAATCATAATTACCTATAAACATAGTTATTTTTTCATAATCTATATCTACCATATGAGTACAAACTTTATTTAAAAATGCTCTATCGTGACTAACAACTAACACAGTATTCTTAAAATTAATTAAAAATTCTTCTAACCACATTTTACTTTTTATATCTAAACCATTTGTAGGTTCATCTAGAAGAAGAACATCAGGATCACCAAACAAAGCACTTGCTAACAATACTTTAACTTTATCACTATCTTTTAACTCTCTCATTTCGAGATAAAACAAATCTTTATTAACTCCTAAACCATTTAATAATTTTTCAGCGTCACTTTCGGCATCCCAACCATTCATAGCTAAAAATTTATCTTCCAAATCTGCTACTCTAATTCCATCTTCATCAGTAAAATCAGTTTTACTATATATCTTTTCTTTTTCTTTAATTATAGAATATAATTCTTTGTTTCCCATAATAACAGTATCAATTACTTTATAATCATCATACAAATTATGATTTTGAACTAAAGTAGATATACGTTCACCTTTACCAACAATTACTTCACCCTTAGTAGATTCAATTCTACCATCTAATATTTTTAAAAATGTACTTTTTCCAGCACCATTAGCACCAATAATACCATAACAATTATCATTAACAAATTCTAAATTAACATTTTTAAACAAAGTTTTTGTAGTAAATTTTAATTCTAAGTTTATAACTTTTAACATAATTTTCACCTCTAAAAACGATTATATTATATTTTACCACAGTGTGAAACTTTTTTCTCGTATTTTTTAAAAAAGTTTCACACTACAAAAAACAAACATCAAAAAAAATAGACCCTAAAGTCTATTTTGAAATTAAATCACATATTAAATTACTTATCTCAGTGGGATTATCTATACTAAGTCCCTCTATAAGTCTAGCTTCACTATATAAAACTTTACTATATTTCTTTAATTCTTCTTTATCTGTTTCATATAATGACTTTAATTTATCAGCAATAGGGTGATTTTCGTTTATTTCTAGTACTATTTCTGCATTAATGTTTTCGTCACCAGGCATAGAATTAATTACTTTTTGCATTTCAACAGAAACATTACCTTTACTTGTTAAACATACAGGATGATTTTTTAACTTACCAGTAAATCTAAC
>CAKOJI010000008.1 GCA_934089255.1 uncultured Bacilli bacterium
ATTGCATCACTAGCATTACTAATTAATTCTCTTAAAAATATATCTTTATTAGTATATATAGAATTAATCATTAAATCCAATAATCTTTTTGATTCACTTTTAAATTCTCTTTTTTTCATTTATAACATCTCCCATATTTAAGTTATATAATATATTTTAGCACTTGTCAATAGTCTGTGCTAATTAATTTAAGAAAAAAAGTAGTTAACAAACTACTAATAATTTTCTTTCTTTATTTCAAAATAACTTTGTGGATGACTACAAACAGGGCAAACTTCTGGAGCATTTTTCCCTATACAAATATGTCCACAATTTCTACATTGCCATATTTTTTCTCCATCTTTAGAGAATACTAATTCGTTATCAACATTACTTAATAATGCTCTATATCTTTCTTCATGATGTTTTTCAATTTCAGCTACACCTTCAAATAAATTAGCAATTCTATCAAATCCTTCTTCACGTGCAGTTTCTGCAAACTCTTTATACATATCAGTCCATTCAAAATTTTCTCCATTTGCAGCATCTAATAAATTTTCACTAGTACTAGGAACTTCTCCGCCATGTAATTCTTTAAACCACATTTTAGCATGTTCCTTTTCGTTATCAGCAGTTTCTAAAAATATTTCTGCTATTTGTTCAAACCCATCTTTTTTAGCTTTACTAGCATAATAGGTATATTTGTTTCTTGCTTGACTTTCTCCTGCAAAAGCAGCCATTAAATTAGCTTCTGTTCTACTTCCTTTTAATTCCATTTTTTCTTTTCTCCTTCTCTAAACATTCCTTACATTTTCCAATAAAACGTAAATCGTAATTCATTACTTCATAATCTTTTATATTAGGTAATTTTTTTATATAATCATACATAACATCATCTATCTTATCACAAATACTACATACAACATGAGCATGAATTATATTTTTATCAAATCTATCAACACCATCACACATTTTTAATCTAATAATTTTATTTTCATCAACTAAATTATTTAAATTTCTATATACAGTACCTAGACTAATATTTGGTATAACTTTCTTTGCTTCCAAATAAACACTATTTGCATTCAGATGATTAGAACTATTATTAATTATATTAACTATCACTTCTTTTTGTTTAGTATTTCTCAAACAATCACCTCTTATCAGTAATGATTACTACTAAGAGTATAATATATATTAAATTAAAAATCAAGTTAATTATACTAAAAAGATGAATAATAAAATTAAAGAGTTTAGTCTCTATCATCCTCATCTTCATTATTTAGATCTTTATAATTAAAATGAGCCCAACTTATATTTTTAATATTAATATTAGAACTTAAAATATTTATAACACTTTCTACTTTAATTATTTCATTAGTAATAATATTAACACGTAATCTAACCTCATCATCTGTTATATCAATTTTTTCTAAACTCTCTAAAGTTAATCTATTAGCTTCTACATTTTTACAAAGTAAACTACGAACATCCATTTCTAAATCTTTATTACACTCTATTCTAATATTACATAATTCTATATTGTTTTTTTTAACAATATCCATTATTTTAATTGAAACAATTCTTAATATAACATTAGAAATTAATACAAACAACGTACCTATACTTGCTTCAAAAAGCATTCCAGCAGAACACAATACACCAATTGCAGCAACACACCATAAAGTTGCGGCAGTATTAAGACCTTTTATCTTAGAACCATCTCTTAAAATAACTCCAGCGCCTAAGAAACCTATACCACTAACAACTTGTGCAGCAATTCTAGCGTGATCATTTACACCTATACCAAAAGAAACTGTAACAAATATAAATGCACCTAAGCATACTAAAACATTGGTCCTTAAACCAATCATTCTATGTCTATACTGTCTTTCTAACCCAACCAATAAACTTAATATAAAACATACACTGATTCTAATTAAAAAAGTAGTATAACTCATACTTATTCCCCTTTCCGGAATTAATGATTATACTACAATATATTTTATAAATAACGTGTTAATCATAAAAAACAATACATTTAAGTATTATTTTTTACGAAATAACAAAAATCCTTTCTTAGTACTAGCCTTCTTCTTCTTATATAAATTCAAATATTCGCCTAAAGCCTTATTTTGTTTAAAAGGAAATAAGAAAGAATACTTATCTCTATTTTTATCTTGAATATCTTTTATATGTTTTTTTAATTCTTCATACTTAACAACCAAATCATTATCTTTAGCAAAACGTCTTATCTTAACCAATACTTTAGTAGAATAAATATAATCCAAAACAATTATTCCAAAAAATATTCCTAAAATAAACGAAAACGATTGATTAGCCTTAAACCAATTTAAAGCATTCATAATCTTATCAGCAATAAAATAATAATATATAGCTCCTAATAAAGTCCATATAAGAGTAAATTGAGGACATATAATACCCTTAAAATTGCCTGGCATATCACTATAATCCCAAAGTTTAACTCCACCAGCTTCAATAAACATCAAGCCACCAATTAACTCAATTAAAGTCATAGATAATCCCATTAAAACAATAACTAAAAATGGATTTACAACAACCTTAGAAAAAATTAAATATATAACAGTTAATGCACAAAGCCCAAAACCATATATAGGTAAGTAAGGTCCTACTAAGAAACCAGGATTAACCCACTTCTTATGAACTATTCTTCTAAAAAATAATTCTAATATATACCCAAAAGTACTACCTATAAAAAATATAAATACAAAATACAAAAACCAATTCATTATAACCACTCCCTAAAAATTATACTAAATGTTATACCATCTCCACTATTAGGAACTACATTAGTAAAACATAAATCTATTAAATATAACCCTACCAATATAATAACAATAATCTTTTTATATTTCAAATCTATTTTACTATAAATATTATTTAATAATGGAGCCAAAAAATAAGTAAATACCATACACCCTAATCCAAACACTAATAATCCTTCTAAACAAACTCTACCCTTAATATTTAAAAAGAAGCCATTATAATCCCAATATCTATTATGTAAAAACGTTTCTAAATATAATGCTGTTAAATATTCAATAATACCACAAAACACAGTAGAATAAATAAAAAACTCCCACGGCTTATCCCTATAATTTTTAAATAAAATAATTACACTTACAGCACCCCAACCATATATAGGCAACCAAGGTCCATACATAGTACCTTTATTAACAAATTTACCTTGTACAAATAAATTAAGAAGTACTTCCCAACACCAGCCTATCATAGCACAGGTAAAGAAAAACAAAATAATTGTTAATATATCATAATTAACTTTATAATCAAACTTTAAGAAATTAAACATCTTTTTCTCAGGAATAAAATATTCATTAACCGGATAACTACCTTCATTATATTTTTTACCATCTAAATTAATATCTTTAAAATATTTTCTATATTTATTATTTTTTAAGAAATCATTCCTAATATTAAAATAAAATTCAGAATAAACACTCTCTTTATATATATCAAAATAAAATATATTACTAATATTTAAAGTTAAAGCACCAAGAATTAAATATCCAATAAAACTAACTTGTATCATAAATAAATTAAATTTATTACCATTCATCATTTCTCTACTTAATAAAAATGCATCTTTCTTACTCATAGTAGGATTCTCTGCTAACAAATATGATATCAAATAATACGAATAATATTTTATAAAAAATCCAACAATTGTAAACGACCATAATATTAAATAAATTGACTTAACTAACATAACATAAGCAACATTAATAGTTTTTTTTACTTTATAAATAAACATTAATCTATCAGTACTAACTTTTTTATACCTAACGTGTTCCATATAGTATCTATTTTTTCCAACTAAAATTATATTTTGAACAAAAATAAATATCAAAACAAACAACAAAAATCCAAATATTTTAATAACTAATTTAGGTATAGATTTAAACGTAATAAACTCTAATATAGCATCAACAAAACCTAATATTAAAGAACTACTACCATTAATTTTATTAAAAAATACTGATAACACACCTCTAGTAGGTCTATAATTTTTAGTTGTATTTATTATTCTATTAGTTGTATGAACTATATTATCAAAAACAAAAAAATTATTCTTACTAATAATATCTAAACTAACATCATTCATTTTATTAGAAATAAATGTATTATACTTATAACCACCACTAACTATAATTACAAAAATAAAACTAACAATTACACTATGCCAATAACTGTATTTAATTTTTCTTTTTGCATTCTTTTTAATACTACCTAAATTCATAACAACCTCTTTATTTATAACAATAATATATTATATTTTTTATATTTTTTCAAGAATACAATAACGCATGTTATTTTAACCAAGTCAAAAGCATATATTATCAATTATTTACACCATAAAATATATTAGAAAAGGGATGATTATTTATGAATAATACTTTTTCTATCGATTTAATAATTGGTGGATATGATATATTATTTAAAACATTATTAACATTTCTAATAATAGATTATGTTACAGGAGTATTAAGAGCCATATATACAAAAAAATTAAATAGTAGAATAGGTGCAAAAGGTATAATTAAAAAAATGGGATATATTCTAATAGTAGTAGTAGCATCTTTATTAGATCAATTATTAAACACAACCAACAATATAAGAAACATAATTATTTATATGTTTATTGCAAATGAAGGTATTTCTATATTAGAAAATTGGGCTAGTATGGGTATTAAAATACCAAAAATTTTAAAAGATAAATTTAATAACGTCAATAAAGAAACCGAAGAATTTATTGATGATAATAAAAAATAAATATTTACACATGTATAAACTTGATTTAATTAACTTCCTTATTAAAACACTAACCTCCTCAAACTTTTAGACTAATAATTTATTTTATTAGTCTTTTAAGTTAATTTACAAAAAAACATATATGCTAAAATTTAATAAAAATTTATTTTTTTAAATCTTTTAGAAAGAAAAATGATTTAAATTGAAAGAGAACAACTTTATAGAAAAACCAATAATTAAAAATGAAGAAGTAACCAATATAACTATTAAAAAAACAATATTTAATGTTTTTCACTACATTATAAAATACAAACATATTAAAAATTTTAAAAAAACGTTTCTTTAACAAACTGTTCACAAACAATGAAATCCGAATATAATACTAGTGAAAATCGTACAAATACATTGACAAAAAAAAAGATATAGTGTAAAATTTTATTTATGAAGAAAACAACGGATCCATAGCCAAGTGGTAAGGCATGGGACTGCAACTCCCTGATCGTTGGTTCAAATCCGACTGGGTCCTCCAATAAAAAATTAAGCCTTTAAAAGGTTTTTTTTATTGCCAAAAAAAGATTCTAAACACTAAATTTAAAATCTTATTTCAACACAAAACTAAATTTATAATTTCTAAACTCCAAACTATATTTAATATTTTCTGCGTTTATTACTTCATATGGTACAGATAACATTACTTTATCATTTACTATATCTACGACTTTAATATTATTACTAGTTTGTGTTTGTCCATTAATAACATATGTTATACTAGAAAATTTATCAAAAAATTCATAGTCATTACTAAAATATTTACTTATATTTTTACTTGAATCAATTGACAATTTATAATCTAAAACTAATAAAACTTTATTAATGTCTTTATCTCTAACGACAACCTTTTTACCATCCTTATCATAAATATAATTATTTAATAACTCATAATTAAAAACTGTTAAATTAGAAGTACCATAACTTTTCTTATCAAATAACAAATTAGCATTTAACTTAATCTCTTTTTCTTCTCTCTTAGAATCTAACTTAGAAGCACTAACACTTACTTCTTTATAACTACCTACTGTTTCATCTTTATTATAACTAATTCTATCATAAAACATTAATTTATAATTATTACTTTTATACGTATCAGGAACTTCAAAAATAAACACATAATTATAATATATATTACTTTTAAGTACATTATTATCATAAGGAGTACCTATATCATAAAAAAATTTATTAAAATAATTATTTGCATAAACATAATCATTACCATATAAAATTCTAACTCTTTTAAAATCAATACTACTACTTTCACTTTGTAAATTTCTTACATCAAAATCAACAACAACATACTTATATTTATCTTTAATCTTTCTATAATTTAAACTATATTTTGTTTCATATACCTTATTAATCTTATAACTAAATCCACCTGCATTAAACGTTTGTGCAACCCTATATTTTTTATTATTAAAAATATTAAAACTAAGTATTGTAACAGCAATTACAAGAATTATTATTCCAACTATAACACTTATAAAAAATCTATTCTCTAAAAAATAATACTTTAATTCCCTAAACCATCTTCTAATACCTCTTTTATATTTATAAGTATTCTTATCAAATATTATTTCTACTTCTTCACTATCTTTTTCTTCAGCTTTTATATCATTAATATCTTTAGTAAAATTAAATTTTTTTAAATTAAATCCTATAACTATTAATACATATTTAAATATAAAATATAAACTAGGTATAATAATTAAAAATGAAATATCAGAATATAACTTCAAACTTGTTTGTTCTACTATAGTTTCATTAAGTGTAAAAAATAAATTACTAGTACTTAATGAATATATAAAAACTAATACTAAATAAATAATAGCATATAAATAATCATAAAAAGGCTTTTTCTTTTTAATAAATAACAACAATATTAAAGAAATAATAAATATTATTAAAAATATTAAAAAGTAAAATCTAAAACCTATATACTGTGCTAAACTTCCATAATTAGTTAAATTACCTAAATATAAACTATTAATTACACCACGTAATATATTAAGTTTATAATCCATATAAACAAATAAACAAACTAATATTAAATTTATTAATCTAAAATATTTAATAAAGAAAGCATAAGGCTTTTTAAATACCATAATATCACCTATTCTATACTATAAACAGTATAACAAAAAAAAAGATATTTTACTATCTTTTATATGCAAATAACTGTCCTTCTTCTAAAAGAATTCTATTATTAACTCTATTAAAATCACTATAATCTACATTAAACAAATCTAATACATCATTTAAATTATCACCACTCTTAGTTAAGTAATAACTATAACCATTCTTAGGTATTAATATTTCTTGATTTTCATAAATATAATCATTCATATTTAACCCATTAACTAAACTAAGTAATTCTGGATTAATATTATATTGTTTACTAATACCATATATAGTATCTCCCTTTTTTATAATATAAGTATCATATAATTCATTTTTCATAAAATCACCTATAATAATATATTACAAAATATAAAAAAAGTTCTAGTTTGAAATAGAACTTGCTTTATCTTTATCAGGATACATTTTCTTTGCTTCCATCATATACATAGAAATAATACTTTGTACTTCAGGTAAAGCTTTCTTAGAAAAGTTAGAAAAATACATCACTTCTTTAACTGTATCTATACAAATTTTACCCCAAAATATACCAGAAAATATTTGTAAATCATTATACATTTCAGGAGTTATAGAATTAAGAGTATAACCATATAATATTTGATCTTGTCCTATTAATAATCTATCACTTGTAACACATAAAACAGCTGTATCAAATATTTGTGTTGCTATATCATTTTTCTGAGCAGCAAAAGCATATAACACTCTTTCTCCCGGATTTAAATGTCTTTGTATAACAGCACAATGTTTTTTAACACGCCACATTATAGTTGAAGGATATCTCTTTTTAAATTCTAATACACATTGTAATACAGTTTTTTCTTTTGACATATTATCACTCACTTATCATTTTATTTGTTTTTAATTTATCAATTAATGACTCTCTATTAACATATCCACTAATACAATCTACTACTTTTCCTTTTTTAGTAAATAATGTAAGTGGAGTACCAAAACCATCTGATAATTTAAATTCAGTACCATTACTATTACATTTAGCAGGAACTGTTAAATCCATATTAGTAATTTTATCATACTCAGTTTTATCATAACTTAATGAATCAAAGAAATAAATATCTACATCATATTTTTCACTAACAGCATTATAAACTGGTTTAAATTTATTACAATAAAAACAATTATCTCTACCAAATACAGCCATAGTTACTTTATCACTTTTTACTAATTTCTTGTAAGCATTAAAATTTTCTGCAACTTTATATGTTCTATTACTTTTGTCTATATTACCTAAATAATATATATTTGCATCAGTAATTAAACTTTCTTTATCAAATTTAGAATAAGTTTTTTGTACATCACCTTCAATTACAACAGCAACTAAAGTATCTTTACCAAACTCTTTACTAACTTCATCAGGTTTATCAACACTGTAAACACTATATTCAGTTGCATAATCTGTTTTAGTTAAATCTCTAACTTCTTTTAAACCTTTCTTTTCATTTTTACTAAGTTCACCTACATAAACTATAAATGATTCATCATTTTTTATCTTTTCACTTATTGAAGTACTATCTAATTTACTTATATTTTGTTTATTAACATAATCGACTATAATTGGTATAAACAATATAACGACTACTACTAAAAATATAATTAAACCAACATTTACTTTTTTCTTTTCTTCCATATCAATAACCTCCTAGGTAAATTGTATCATTTTTTAAAAATAATGTAAATTATTGTAAGAAAAAAAGTATTATTTTTTATATTTTATAATACTTTAAATTAGATTGCTCACTCAATTCTTTATCAAGTTCAAAATAATAATATTTTAGAGCATCCATATAATCAGCAAACAACATAAATAAATAATCATTAATTTTTAAATTATATTTGTTTTTTATAAAAATAGAATAATTAATAATATTGTCAAAAGAAAAAGCAGTCATATTAAAAAAATTCACAATATTTTTTACGTATTTACTATCTTCAGTATTACAATTATTATGAAAATAATATATATCTCTAACTGAATAACACAATTTTAGAAGATATTTAATCTCGTCTAAATCACAATTATTTATTAAATTATAAAAAGTACTATTATTAATTTTTTGCAACACCATTTTTTATTAACGAATCACCATTAAAAATAATATTAAAATTTTGTTTTTTTGTTGGATTTATTTTTAATATATTCAAGATATCATTTATTTTATTAGTATCAGTTTTATTTTCAAATATATATAAAACAATATAATTTTTTTTAACTAGTATACAATTAAATTATATTATAATTCAAAGTATAAATACAACAGAAAATATTTTGTTTCATAAGATAAAAAACAAAAAAACTAACACTTCGGTTAGTCAGTATATTATCTCAAAAATTGAGTTATTAACTAAATTGGTGCCGACGACGTAGAGGTCTACAACTTTTTCTCGACAATAACGATTCATATGAATCAATCTACATAAATTATAACAAATACAAGAAAAAATGAAAACGCATTTAATTCAATTCTTCAAAAATTCACATTATGTGTCCTGCTGATGTTTCATTTTGTATTTCTTTAACTTGACTAATTGCATTCATAAAATCTTGTTTTAACCTCTCTGTCGTTAAACAAGCATAAACTTTTTGATAATTTTCCATAATATAATCTGGTTCGTAATTTGCAATAAAATTTGATGCTAAATCTCTTTCAGTTTTTTCAATCAATTCATTCTGTATTTGTAAATTTCCAACAAATTTTCTTCCATCTAGCATTTGTATATTTAATGGAATTCCTGCTAATTGATTACCATAATCTGCAATAATTAGTTTATCAATAGAATATATTTTTTTCTAAATCAAACATAAATCCATCAAATTTATTTTTATTATTTGGAAATGCTTCATACATTCCTTTAAGTAATTCGCTACCATCACTTCTAAAACCTAAAGCTAATATTTGATTTAAAGGTATTCCCATGGAATAAGACATTAATAATAAAATATTACCATTCAATTGATATTCTGATAAAGGCCTGTTAACAATATGATTTTTTTGCCCTCTAACTATACCTGATTGTTCTCTATATTGTATATTTGTTCCTTTAGATACATGGTACAAAATTCCAGCTGTATACTGTGTTGCACCTTCAGTTAAAAACATTCCATCTTTACCATTATAAAAAGAGCATTGTTCTTGACCATTAATTATCCTTGTTTGAATTGCATGAGTTAATTCATGAAAAAAATATAATTTATTAGTTTCATAATCAAGTGATGAATTCATTGTAATTCTATCTTCATCAGTTCTCCCATGTATTCCACCAATATTTTCTTCACTTACTTGCTTTAAAACATCTGGTAGCATTTTGCAATATTCATGGCATTTAGATATAAACCACCCTCATAGTCTAATTGACTTATTGAATCAATATAATCAGCCATCAATATAAAATATTTATCCGAAATACTATAATTAATATTATTATATTGCTGTTTAATTGCATCTACTAAACCACTACTAATTAATTCTTGTTCTCTAGTCATAATGTTTATTCCTTAATATAAATTACCATTATTCATATCATCTTCAAAATTTGGATATAACAATTTATCTAATATATCTTCATTTTTTTCTAAACATTCTTTAATTGCATCTATTGTTTTTTCCTTAGTTCTAGATGGAACAGCTACATAAGCATTTTTACCAAACTTTTCTTTATATAATTCACAATATTTAACAAATTCTTTATCTAAATCAATTTGCTCTGGTAAAGGTTTATTAATAAATTCATTCATATAAACATTTAAACTTCTTGATCACCCTTCATTTTATCATTCCTTTCACCATAAACATATTTACTTTCCCAATAATCATCTTTGTTATTACTATATTCTCCAATTGGAATTTCTGTTGCTAAATCTTCTGCTATGTCATATATAACATCTTTTAACTCAAGGTTATCAATATAATATTTTGGTATTGAATCATAACCTAAATATACTCCCATTATATTTCCAGTAACTGAACCTGTTGAATCACTATCTCCATCGTGATTAACAGAACATATAATAGCATCTTCAAAACTATTTTTATATTTTAAACACGAATAAATTGCAATTGCAAAAGTTTCTTCTGCAACCCATCCTTCACCAAGTTCACTAATTGCATCTATATCTAATTTATTTTTTTTACTTAATTTAATTGCTTTTTCAATTAATTCAATAAAATAATCATTATATTTTTTATCATATACATTAAATTTTTCTTTATATTGTTGTATTGCTTTTTGTAAAGATTCTTCAATATCTAGATTATCATTTAATATGAAATAAATCATTGTTGCAAAAACATAAGAAGGTATATTCCCAAGTGGATGACCATGTGTAATAGCACTTACTTCTGCTGCAAATCTACCAGCATTTTCTGGATTATTCATATATAATCCAATAGGTGCAACTCTCATTATTCCTCCACAACCTTTACTATCATTAATAGGCTCTTTAATAGTTCCTTTTTTACCAGAAGATAATGCACTTATGCACGTATTTCCAGGTGCTCTTGGTATATTTAATTCTTTAATATTTTTTATCCATGACATTTTTATATTATGATTATTTGTATTATTTTGTGTATCTAGCCAATCTAAATATGCTTCATATACAGCATCTGTAAGTAATGGGGCAATACCTCTTAAACTACCTCTTGTTTCTCTCCAAATTAGACCATTTGCTGTAAAAAGTGTCATTTGAGTATCATCTGAAATAATTCCAAAATCATTTAAATATTTTGTAATTTCTTTATTTTTTATTCCTCTTTTAAATTCAATTTGATACCCTAATGCATCTCCAATAGCACCACCCATTAAACAGCCAATAATTTTATCTTTTCTATTCATATATAACACCACCTTACTATTTTAGTATAACATATTTAATGTAAAAGCCAAAACTTCGTTGATATATGCTTCTTTAATTCTTTCAAATTTAGATTTTTGATTCTTTAATTCCTTTTGTAATTCTTCGGTTGGATTTTCAATTTTTTGTTTTATCATAGGTAAAAAAATTGATTTACTATTGAGTCATATTCAACAATAGAATCCATATATTCATCAATTATTTTTTCTATTTCATTTTCTTTATAAGTTATTTTGCAATCATTACAATAATAGTAATAATAAGAATTATTATTCTTTTTAGTAGTTGCTTTTCCACCAAGTATTCTTTTACATTTTGGACATTTTAATTTTTGCATAAATAGATAAGTTAATTTTCTTTGAAAACTTCTTTGATTCTTTTTCTTTTGAACTTGGCATTCTTCCCAAAACTCTTTTGTAACCAAAGGTTCAACTACATCAAAATAATAAGTAGGTTTCTTCGTTCTTTTACCATGAACAAAATCTCCTTTATATATCTCGCTTTCTAATAAAAGACGGATACTGCTTGTCATTTATTGGTTACTTATAATAATAGTTTTTATTTCAAAATCAAGACCTATGCTTGTTTTATATAATCATCAAGTTCTGATAATTTAATCTTTTTACCTAAATTATTAACATATATATCACTTGAATAATTAAATGCTAGATATAGATTGTTTTTAATATATATTCTATGTGGCTCAATATAAGCTAAATTAGTTTTATCAATTCTTCTAATACTACCATTTATTATTATTGGAATAGTATTACAAAAATCACATATTACTCTTAACCTCGTTTCTAAAGATTCTTCAATTTCAATTTCTTCTTTAATAATATTTACCATAGACAAATCCTTTCTATGATTTTTTCAAAAAAACGAAAAAATCAATCATTTCTGATTGATTCATATATTTAAAGTTCGAATAGTTCGAACAGATTCGCCAATGGTGGAGCCGGCGAGAATTGAACTCGCGTCCAAAATACTTTCATATTTAATATCTACAAGTTTAGTTAGCGATAATATTCATTAACAAAAAAAATGCTAACACTCTATTTGCTAATATAGTTTAAAAAAATTCATTAATTACTCTAAACAAAATAATTAACATATCTTATATATATGAACCTAGATCAAACCTATAAGAAAATCTGATTTCGGTGCTTTATTGCCAAATTAGGCAAATGCTAAAGCGTTATTATTAAATGTTTTGTCAGTTAATTTAAACTGTTTTACTAATTAAGGAATAGTACACCACTTGCAATTAAATAGAAACATATCCTGTCGAAACCTTTACGACCCCAAGTACACTATAATATATCACATTTAATTATTATCATCAACTATCTTAATTATTAGTTCTCCTTCTTTACTATACAAATACTTTTCACGAGCATACTTTGCAACATAATCAGGATCTTGTAATTTAACCAAATCTTTTTCTAATATTTCCTTATTAGATACTAATTTAGAATATTTTTTTTCTAATTCTTTAGTATCTTTTTTATTTTGTAATATTTGTTTCCAATATGTAATAGTACTATAAGACATATATCCAACTAATAAAACAAAAATTGAAAATAACAACAATAATCTTCTTTTAGCTCCCTTATTTACCTTTTTCATATCTTCCACCATAATTAATATACCACAAAAAAAATAAATATAAAGTTATTTATAAATAAAAATGTAAATAAATGTAAATATTATAATTAAATAATTATATAAATTAAAACTACCATCAAACAAATAATAATACATAACTATATAACCAATAAAACTAGAAAACAACATTATATACTTTATAATATTAAAAAGTTTTAATTTTTTTAACAATACAAAAATGACACTCCAATATAAAAAAGTAATTAATATATTAATAAATATTTTCATTTAAATAATTTACTAAAGAAACCATTTTCTTTTTCTCCATCTATACCTTCTAAATAAGTAACACTATTTATTTTTCCTTTTATACAAATATTACCATCATTAGTATCTAATTTTATTAGTTCTAAATTACTACCTTTTATATTTATATTACCCATTACAGTATTTATTAAAAATTCATTTTCATTAAAATTATGTACCTTTTTAGTACCACTAATAAAAATATTACTTCTTTCTAGTATCTTTACACTATGACTTATAACATTACTATCAAAATTATTTTCCATTGTATCACCTATTAAATTATATACATTACGTATATTTTAATAACAAAAAAACCACAATTTGTGGTTAATAATTATTCAGCTTTATTATAAGCATCAATTATAGCATCTTCAAACATTTTTCTAGCATCAGAATTAATAGGATGAGCTATATCTTTATATTCTCCAGTAGCTGTTTTTCTACTAGGCATAGCTATAAATAAACCATTATCTCCTTCAATAATTCTAATGTCATGAACTGCGAATGAGTCATCTAATAAAATTGATGCCTTTCCTTTCATTCTAGAGCCTTCTTTTTCAACTTTTTTTACATTTACAGATGTTATTTTCATAATTAACATGCACTCCTTTCAAGTTATATAAACTCTAACTACATTTTATACTATATTTTAAATAAATGCAAGCACTATCTAGGATATCCCACATACATCATTCCTTTAGATTTTAAACCACCAATTCCGTCTTTACCATACTTGGTTTTATTTAACAGTTCTATTAAATTAATATTAGTATCCTTCTCAGTAAGTGCCAAGTTAATAGCAATAATAGCAGGGTCTAGTGCATGTATATTAACTCTCTTAGGACTTGACGCAAAATTAGCACCAGCTTTAATTAATGCTTCATAGTCACTCTGACAAGCACCAGCAATTACTACTAATTTTTCATGACTTTTTTCATACTCTCGTGCTTTAAAAACAGCATTAACAAAATTCTTTGAATTTTTATAATTGTTTATATCATTAATATCTTTAGACTTATTAATAGAATCGTGCCCGGTTAATATTAATATGTCCGGTTTATATTTTTTTAACAATTTAGGTATAACAGAACTTAAATCATTCTCGCCTACATATTCACCTACTGCAAATACGTTAGCCTTTCTATAAAAATCTATACATCTTTTTAAATAATCTCTATCTCCATCTATATGTAATATTTTACCAGGTAAATAAAAAAACTCACTTCTATCCATATTATCTCTAACTAAAATATTTGCTTCTAATTCATCATCATTATTCTTATAATCACATTTTACTAAATCATCTATTTTTGAATCTGCAAATAGTCTAATATCTACTCCTTTTAAAATAACAATATCATCTTTTATATCAACTATACTAAAAACCGTATCATTATTATAACTGTTTCTAGTAACATAATCTCCTACTTTTAATTCCATATGATCACCTATTTAAATATATAAAAACAATAAAAAAAAAGAACAAAATAGTTCTAATTTAACTTATTTGATATTTCAAGAAAAACATAATATGGTACATCTTCTGCTCTTTTTTGCAAATCTAAATTATATTTTTTCAAAACTTCATTAATTAGATTTAAATCATAACCTTTTAAATTATTATTCAAATTTTTTCTTTTATATTTAAACGCATCATTAATTAATTTTTTATATATATTAAAATCTTTAAGCTCTAATAATTCTTTTCTTTTAGTAAACTTTATAACAGCACTATCTACATTTGGAACAGGATAAAAATCATCTCTAGAAACTGTAAATAAATATTCTATAACATAAAAATAATTAAGTATGGCACTAATAGCACCATAATCACTTGTACCAACACTAGCACTTAAT
The DNA here is from genome assembly GCA_934089255.1 of uncultured Bacilli bacterium. GTDB lineage: Bacteria > Bacillota_I > Bacilli_A > RF39 > UBA660 > UMGS1124. The sequence continues at coordinate 15,629 of CAKOJI010000008.1, forward strand.
CTTTCTGCAACCTCTTTTTGAACCATCATAACCATTACATCTGGCACAATATTCTCTTCTATAAATTTGTTAATTATTGGAGTAGTTATATAGTATGGCACATTAGCAACAAAATATATAGATTTATAATCTTTTAAATACTGGTTCAATTGAATAGATAAAAAATCTTTATATACTATAGTTAAATTATCACTTTGTAATTTATCTAAATAAACTTTAAGTGATTCATCAATTTCAAAAGAAATAACTGGAACATTTTTTGTAATTAATCTTTTAGTTAAAACTCCACTTCCTGCACCCACTTCAACAATAATTGAATCTTTTGATACATTAAAAGAATCAGATATCTTATCTAATATTAAATCATTTTGTAAAAAATTTTGTCCATACTTCTTTTTAAAATTATGCTTCATAACACACTACCTCTTAAAAAATCAAGAATTACTTCTTGACCATCCATATCTCAAAACATCATAAGATATATATTTTCTACCAATTCCATAAGCATCATTAGTATGATTTACTAATAAGTCCAAGTTTGTACCAGTCACACCTCTATCAAGAACAATACCAATAACCTTTTCTCCATTATTTTGAAATCTAACAATAGATCCACACGCTAAACTCATAGATGACGCTAATATTCTTACACTACCATAATCTCCGTCCGAATAATTTGTAGTACCATCTAAAACGTTTTGTCCAGTACAACCAAGAGTACCACCACATAAAGGACAATCAGCAGTATAACCCGTTAAATAACCAACATAGGTATCTTTAGGATAATATAAATCATTTTGTCTAATTTCTTCTATCTTAATTGCCATGGCTGTTAAATCTAATACTTTATTACTATTATCATTATAAACAGTTCCAACATCTTTTAAAACATTAATTTTACCAACACCAAAGATTGCTATTAAAATAATAAATAATTTTATAAAATTATTAATTTTTTTCAAATATACCACCTTCAAATAGTAATTATACTATATCAAAATTAACACTATATGTCAAAAATATCACTAACATTTTTATTGGTAATATTTGAGAGTTCATCTACACTAATACTAAGATTACTTGAAATAAACTCAGCTATATATTTAATATTAGTACTATCATTCTTAGTCCCTCTATAAGGAACAGGAGAAAGATATGGACTATCAGTTTCAAAAACAATATTATTAACACCTATACTCTTTATAACATCAATTAATTTACAATTCTTAAATGTTATAACTCCGTTAATACCTAGTTTAAAACCCATTTTTATATATTCTTTAGCAACTTCTATACTTCCATTAAAACAATGTATAACACCTCTTAATTTATAATCCTTTAAAATTTTTAACATATCACCAGTAGCATCTCTGCTATGAATTATAACAGGTAAGTCTAACTCTTGTGCTAAATCTAATTGACGTCTAAAAATATCTATTTGTTTATCCTTATTATCTTTTTCATAGTGGTAATCTAACCCAATCTCACCAATAGCAACAATTTTTTTATTATTTTTATTATTCTTGATCAAATCTATTACTTTTAAAATTTCACTCATATCATTTTCTGGGTGTAATCCTAAAGCACAATAAACATTTTCATAAGATTTTGATAACTCTAAAACTTCTAAACAAGATTCATAATCACACCCGTTATTAATTATTTTAGATATCCCACCATTAAATATTTTTACCATTATTTTATCAATATCAGCATAATATTCTTTATATATATGACAATGACTATCAACAAACATATAAATCACCAAAAAAATTATATAACAAAAAAAAGCATATTTCTATGCTATTTTATAATATCTAACAAAATATTAGTAATATCTTTATAAATATCAATATCATCTTTTAACTTATCACTAACAAAAACAATATAACCATATAAATTACTATCTCTTATTAATTGATAAGTTTTAATATAACCATTGACTCTAATATCATTATCAAATAATAATTCTTTTTGATCTTGATTAATTAAAAAATCATTTATATCATTAAGTAATATTGAATTATCTTTAATATCACTAATATTCGTTGAAACTACCTTATTTTGTTCTAAAATAAATGTATTAATTAATAAATATTTACCAATAAAATTCAAAACATTATCAAATTTTTCTTTTAATAAAAAAATACCACCAGTTTTTTTTAAAATAATATTATCATCTTCTATATACAATTCTAATTCATCAAAATCTCTAATCTTAAAAGTATTTCTTATTTGTTTAGGTATAACAATTCTACCTAATTCGTCCACTCTTTTTTTAAAAGTGTTATTCATTGAGTATCACCAATATTATTATGAATAATTACTTACCTTTTATACAAGTTTTAACAAGTATTAATAAATCTAATAAATCTTTTACATAATCATTTTTTCTATTTAATATATTCAAACTTATAATTAACTTTTTATTAAAATATTTTAAAGTAAATTTATTGTTAATAGAATATATTTGTAAAAATAATTTTTCTCCATCCAAATTTTCTGAAATAGATTCTGGAAATTCAATCTGAACAGCATTACCAATATATTTAATATTATTTATACCCATATCTTGTGCAACACTTTGAAACCATTCTTCATACATATAATTTATTATATTATCACTTAATTTACCAAATCTATCTTCAAGCTCATTTTTAACTTTATCAAATTTTTCTTTAGAATCTATTTCATTTATCAATTTATGTATTTCAATTCTAATAGCTTCATCATCTACATAATCAAGAGAAATTGAAGTGTCTACATTTAAAAGTGTCTTATCACTATCATTTATCTCTTTAACTTCTTTACCTTTTAAACGATTAATTTCATCATTAACCATATCCATATATAAATCTATACCAACAGAACTAACAAAACCTGATTGAGTACTACCTAATAATTCACCAGCACCTCTAATCGATAAATCACGCATTGCAATTTTATATCCACTACCTAATTCTGTAAAATCACGTATAGTTTGTAAACGTTTAATTGCAATATCATTAAGCATTTTATTTTTATCATACATCATATAAGCATAAGCAATTTTATCACTTCTACCAACTCTACCTCTAATTTGATATAGTTGACTAAGTCCAAATCTATCAGCATTTTTTATAATAAGAGTATTAACATTTGGAATATCTATTCCAGTTTCTATAATTGTTGTACATATTAAGACATTATAATTTCCATCAATAAAATCCGTCACTATATTATCTAACTTATTCTTTTCCATCCTACCGTGCGCAATAGCAACATTTGCTTCAGGAACCAGAGTTTTTACTTTTACTAATTCCTCATCTAACTTTTCTATATTATTTATTAAAATATATACTTGTCCATCACGAGACAATTCTTTATATATAGCCTCTTTCAATAAATAATCATTATCTTCTACCACATAAGTTTGAACAGGATATCTATTTATAGGAGGAGTATCAATTATTGACATATCTTTAACACCACTCATAGATAACTTTAAAGTTCTAGGAATTGGAGTAGCAGATAACGTAAGAACATTAACACTATTTCTTAATTGCTTAATTTTTTCCTTTTGACTAACTCCAAATCTTTGTTCCTCATCAATTATAAGTAAACCCAAATTCTTATACTCTATTTTATCATTTAACAATTTATGTGTTCCTATTACAATATCTACAGTACCTTTCTTAATACCATTTAATATTCTTTCCACATCTTTAGGAGTATTAAACCTATTTAAAAGTTCTATATTAACTGGAAAATGCCTAAATCTTTTAATAGCTGTTTCATATTGTTGTTTAGATAAAAGTGTCGTTGGACAAAGATAAGCAACTTGCCTATTATTCATTACAGTTCTAAACATAGCTCTCATAGCTACTTCAGTTTTACCAAAACCGACATCTCCACAAAGTAACCTATCCATAGGTTTAGTATTTGATAAATCATTTAAAATATCATTTATAGATTTTGTTTGATCTGGAGTTTCTTCATACTCAAAGTCATTTTTAAAAAGAACTTCTTCTGGAGTTTCTACATACTTTTCACCAACTACAATTTCTCTTTCAGCATATAATTTAATTAAATCTTGTGAAATATCATCAATTTTTTTTCGAACTTTTTCTTTTGTCTTTAACCAATTATTGTTACTCAAACTATTTAATTTTGGAACACTAGCTTCAGCATCACTATACTTATAAATAGTTTCTATTTTCTGAGCAGGAACATATATTTTATCATTACCTAAATAAGTAATTAATAAATAATCTTTCTTAATTCCATTATTATCTAAAGTTACTAAACCTTGATATTGTCCTATACCGTGAGAAATATGTACAACATAATCTCCCTTCTTTAAATCATCAAAACCTTTTATTTTTCTACCCATCTTATAATGATTTATAAATAAAGACTTCTTCTGAATATTTTCAATATCATATTCAGATATAACAATATAATTATCAAACTCAAAACCTCTTTGAATATTTTTCTTTACAACATTAACTCTATCAAAAATATAAGTATTAAAAGATAAATCGTTACCAAATAAACTAATTAATTTATCTATTAAACAAGTATTAGTAACCATAAAAACTACTATCTTATCTTTTTTATACTTATTAACAAATTTTACTAAATTATCATAATTATTATTAAAATTTATAATTTCACTAGATTTATAATTTTTAACACTTGATTTAATTTTTTCATCATCTAAAGTATTTATATAAATTATATTATCTTTAACAACATCTTTAAATTCACTAAAATATTCACTATCTAAACCATATTCTTTTTTATCTTCTAAATATTTATTATAAGAATTTATAGTTTTTTTATAATCTATAAAAACTGTTAAAAAATCACCTAATTTATTACTCAAATTCTCTTTTTGAGAAAAACCATCATCAGAAAAACTATAAACCTCATAACTATCAATTGTTTTATAAGACATCTGAGTATCAGGAGAAAAATATCTTATAGACTCAACATCTTCTCCAAAAAATTCTATTCTTATTGGAAGTTCACTATCAACCGGATATAAATCAACAATAAAATTTCTAACAGCATACTCACCTGTTGAAGTTACAAGATTTGTCTTATTATAAGAATTATTATCTAAAAACTCTAATAAATCTTTTCGCTTAATAGTATTATCAATATTAAATTTAACAACATTTTTATTTATTCTCTTTAAATAACCACTCAAATTAGTAACAATAATATTTTTATCTTTTATTTTATTTAAAACTTCTATTCTAGATAATTTTAAATCAGGACTTTCAGATATAGCTAAAACGGTTGCAAATTCATCCATCGGAAAAAGGCATACATCATTATTTATACACTGTACACCTTTATAAAAATTATTAGCTTCATATAAACTATCTGTTACCACTAAAATAGATTTATCATTGTTTAAATAATAATTATTAACATATTCATAAATCAAAGAATTAGTTAATCCAGTAACAGTTAAATTATTTTCATATAAAAATAAATCACTCCACATATAATCACTTTCCATTGTATTTGTTCATTACACATTTATAATCATTCAAAATAAAATCATTAATAGCATTATCAGTTTTATTAAAATCAATACTATTTAACTCACTCTTATTAAATTTTCCTAAAACAAAATCAATTACATCTTTTTTTAATTTAGAATTTATTCCAATTTTCATTCTAAAAAATTTTTGAGATTTAAGACAATTAATAATAGATTTAATTCCATTATGTCCACCACTACTACTATCAAATTTAAATCTAATTATACCATTTTCGATATCTAAATCATCGTGTATAATCATTATATCATTCAAATCAATATCATAATATTTAACAACTTCACTAACACATATACCAGAATTATTCATATAAGTTAACGGTTTTAAAAATATAACTTTTTTACCATCACAATTTTTTTCATAAATTAAACCATTAAACTTTTCTTTAAAAGAAACATTACCTAAATAATGGTCTATAACCATAAACCCTATGTTATGTCTAGTATTATCATATTCTTTTCCGGGATTACCCAAACCAACAATTAATTTCATATTTCCTCCAAATATTTATCTATAAATAATGGCTTTAAAACTTTTAAATCATTTTTACACCCATACTTTGCCTCTACTAATAAAAAGCACGAAGAACTATTTATATTATCATAAACAAATTGAATTTTACGCAAACCAAAATTATATTTCTTCAATAAATCAAAAATTTCTATCATTCTATCACATCTGTGTACAAAATACAAACTACCACTATGTTTAATAATTTTAGAAGCAGTACTAATAATATCTTCTAAATTAATTAAAATTTCGTGACGAGCAATAGCCTTAGTATTATTCTCATTTATTACATTTTTATTAATATATTTAAAATACGGTGGATTACAAGTAATTATATCAAATTTATAATCAAAAAAATCAGAACAATTCTTCAAATCCATATTTATAAAATTTATATTATTTATTTTATTTTCATTAATACTCTTTAAACCTAATTCATATATATCTTTTTGTATTTCAATCCCAACGATATTCTTATCAAATTTAGTAGATAATATCATTGGAATAGGTGCATTACCAGAACAAAAATCAATTATATTCTTTACTCTATAAGTAATATCTACAAATTCAGCAAGTAAAACTGAATCAATAGAAAATTTAAAATAATCTGGGTTCTGGTATATTTTTAAATCATAATTTAATAAATCATTTATCACTATAATCAACTACTTTATTAACACCGTCAATACTAACTGTAACTTCCTGTTTTAAAACGTCAATTTTAATAACTTTACCCATAACACCATCAACTGATATTTCTTGATTAAGTTTAGGAATTTTTTTTCTACATCTTGAATAGGTATCATCCTCATAAGACAAACAACACAAAAGTCTACCGCAACATCCATTTATTTTATTTGGATTTAATGAAATATTTTGATTTTTAGCCATATTAATTGAAATACCGTCCATAGATTCTTTAAAAGTTTTACAACAAAGAGTCATACCACACATACCTATACCGCCAACTTCTTTCGCTTTATCTCTTGCGCCAACTTGATGTAATTCAATATGTGTTTTATATTTTGATGCTAAATACTTAACAAGTTCTCTAAAATCTACACGTTCTTCAGCAACGAAATTAAATATCAATTGTTTCTTATCAAAAGTATACATTGCGTCTATTAAACGCATAGGAATTTTATCTTCCATAATTTTCTTTTTAGTATCTTCTAAAACAATAATTGCATCTTTTAAATTTCTTAAATAACTATCATAGTCTTTTTTTGTAGCTTTTTTTAAAACGGGTTTCAAAGTAAAATTATAATTTTTTAGTTCAACATTAACATCATTTACACTTGCTAATTGTGTACCCTTTTCAGTTTCTACTAAAACATAGTCACCTTTTTTTAATTCAACACCATTACTATCAAAATAATAAGATTTCCCATCTTCTTTAAATTTAACAGATATAACTGCCACAACTATCACTTCCTATTCAATATCAAATAATCTAAAACATAATCAACATTAACATTTGAATTCAACATTATTATAACATCATTAACAATTTTTAAGTTAGATAAATCATAAATATTATCTTTTAATGAAGATTTATAAATAATATAATCTCTAAACAAATTTATTAAATCATTTCTATCATATTTTTCAAAATTTTTTTTTGCATTAAATAACTGAACATACTTATTTTCCTTAAAAATATTATCTATTATATCAAAACTATTACTACTAACCTTTTGTTCATTAGAATAGATCGCATTTACAATCTGACATCTACTTTTTATAGTTTGTAAAACCGCATCAAGATTATCTGTTATAAAAAATGCAATAACACCATCAAGTGGTTCTTCTAAAAATTTTAAAATCATATTAGAAGTTGTAGAATTTAACTTATGCGCTTCTTCTATTAAATAAATTCTATTATTATGTAAATAAGTTGTAGTTTGAAAAAAATTTAATAAATCTCCCATATCTTCTTTTATTATATTTTTTTTATCACTTTTTTTAACAATAACTAAATCACTTGATAAAGTATTAATATCAGTAGTCCCAAAAATACTATTTATTAAATTATAAACATCTTTCTGACATTGAAAAAAATCATTTGTATAAAAAATATACGAATGAGAATTTTTTTTATTATCAAATTCATTTTGTATCTCATTAAAAAGAGAATTTATAAACAAACTTACCACCTACTTAAAAATAATAATACCACCAAACCAGGAAATTTTAATAAATAAACAATTCCTATAGTAAAAACATTTATTGGAATATTATAACCTATTTTAGAAAGAATTAAATTAACTGCAAATAAATATAAAATAGAAAATACTAAATTTTTAATAAATTTATATAGCTTCATAAAATCACCTATAAAACTATATGTGTTTACTTAAATATCTTTCCTATCTTGTAATGCTCTATCTAAAGTAATAGAATCTAAATAATCTATTTCAACACCCATTGGTATTCCATAAGATAATCTTGTTGTTTTAATATTATATTTTTCTAATATTTTTTTCAAATATAATGTAGTTGCCTCACCTTCAATAGAAGGTTTAAGAGCAATAATAATTTCAATATCACCTTCAATATTTGATATCCTCTTGATTAAAGAATCAATGTTAAGTTCATCAGGCGTAATCCCATCAATAGGAGAAATTAATCCATTTAATACGTGATACTTTCCATCAAAATTTCCTGTTTTTTCAAACATAAAAACACTCTTAAAATCTTCTACAACACAAATTAAATTATCTTTTCTAAAATTATTAGAACAAATATCACATACTTTTTTATCAGTTATATGCCCACAATTACTACATCTATGTATTCCTTTTTTTAAATTATTAATACATAAAGAAAAATTAGATACGTCTTCTTCTGACATATCAAGAATTGACATACTTAATCTTTCAGCAGTTTTTTCACCGATACCACTAAATTTTTTAAAAGACTCTATTGTTTTTATCAAAATATCAGGATACATTAAAATAATCCACCAGCTAACTTGCCATACATACCCATTTTTGATTCTATTTCTTTGTCAATTTTTTTATAAGCATCATTTATCGCAATTTTAATCATATCTTCTAAACATTCCAAATCCTCTTCATCCATTTGATGTTTATTTTTTATATTTACTTTTTCTATAGTTTTATTTCCTTTTAAAGTAACTTCAACCCATTCACTTTCACCAACGAAACTCATTGCATTTATTTCATTTTGTTTATTTTGAATGTCTTTTTGCATTTTTTGTGCTTGTGCCATTAAATTATTCATATTCATATTTCATTCACCTTATCCTATCTCTATTATATCTTCTCCAAACAAATCTTGAGCTAAATTTTCTAACTCAGATTCGTTGATATTTGACATATTTATATTTTCATCAATATATTCATACTTTTTATCTTTATTTTTTATAAAATTCTGTTTTTCTAAATTCCAGTCTGCATCAGATATTGCAAAAAATTTATAATTAGAATTATTTACGTCATTATATCTTTTTTCTATATTAATTAAATTATTATTAAATATAATTGAATAGTTACTATTTAAAAATGAAAAAATAAAATTATTTTTAGAAACTACTTCGATTTTTGCATTTTCAATTAATCCTAAAGTATTATAATCACTTTCAAACGATAATTTCTTTATCAATTGGCTCCATTTATCAGAAAAACTATTTTTTTCTTCCTTAGAAGCACCACAAAAACTATTGTTTATTCTTATACTTCTTAAATTTTCAAAATCAAATTTAGATTTTGTTTCTTCTGGATCATCTAATACATCATTTTCTATTTCTTTTAAATTTTTTTCAACATTAGTCTTTTTATTATCATTTGATTTCAAATTAGAAACATTTTCATCTTTATTTTCCACAATTATTTCCCGGGAAATATTTTTTTGATTATTTCCCAAATTTTGTTGATGTAAATCTAATGTACATAACTCTAATTTTATTAAAATGAAAGGATTAATTATAGAATTAAAAGTTGAAACTAAATTATTTAATTTTACAATTATCATTTTAATATCATTTTTATCTATATTAAAATCTAATTTTATCTCATCCATAACTATATCCAACAAATAATTAATAAATTCAGTAACAAAATTAAGAGGAGTTAAACCACTTTCCGTTACATTGTCAATAAAAGAACTAATTTTTTTATTATCACCATCTATTAAATTAGATAATAATTCTTTTAGTTTTCCAGTACCTAATATACCAAAATTCATTTCTATTAAATCTTCAGTAATATCAACTTCAAATTTAGAAACTTTATCTAAATAACTTAGAGCATCTCTTACGCAACCATCAGATAATTTTATCAATAACCTCAATGCATCGTCTTCAATTGAAATATTTTCTGTTTTACATATATTAGACAAATGAGCAAACAATACATCATCGCATATTTTAGAAAAATCAAATCTTTGACATCTAGACATTACAGTTTCTGGAATTTTATTAACCTCTGTAGTTGCTAAAATAAAGATTACGTGTGATGGAGGTTCTTCTAATGTTTTTAAAAAAGCGTTCCAAGCACTATTTGATAACATGTGTACTTCATCTATTATATAAACCTTATATTTAGAATTATATGGTGCAATTTTAACACTATCACGCAATGTCCTAATTTCTTCAACACCATTATTACTAGCCGCATCTATCTCAATAATATCAGGTGATTCTGCATAACTTTTACACATTTCACACTCATCACAAGATATTCCAGTCTGATTATTTATACAATTTAAAGTTTTTGCAAATATTTTTGCAGTACTTGTTTTACCAGTTCCTCTAGGACCTGTAAATATATAAGCATGAGCAATTTTATTATGCTTAATAGAATTAACTAGTATATCTTTTATATTATCTTGACCAATTAATTGAGAAAAATTACAAGGCCTATATTTTCTATACAAAACTTTATAATCCATTTAAAACCTCCTATAAATTCATTATAACACAAAGTACTTAAAAGTATCTATTTAGTTTCTAATTTTTTTAAAAAACTTTTTTAACAAATTCGAATATTTTGTATTTTTACAAACAAACATTTGTTCGTATTGTGTTTTCTTATATTTGTTAGTTATAAGCCCTTTAGAATTAATATAAAACACTTTATTAATTCTAGATTCTTGAATTAATTCTTTACACATATCACAAGGTTCTAATGTCACATACATAATACAGTCCTTTAAATTCCAAGTCTTAAGTTTTTTAAAAGCTTTCATTAAACATATAATTTCAGCGTGATATAAAGAATTATTGCAGATATTTTTTTTATTATATGCTTTAGAAATAATCTTATTTCCTTTAATAATTAATGCAGATACTGGGACTTCACTCTTTTTGTATGCTTTTAAAGATAATTTATATAAAATATTTAAAATATCTTGTTCTTTCATAAATTTATACACTTTCTTTCCATAAAAAAAGTGCACATTAATATTATTTAATATGGCTGCTACATTCCTGTCCTGACCAGTTTATAAAAACATTAATTGCACGTATTAATATTAACATTTAATATATTTTTTTTCAAGTTATACACAATGTTTCACGTGAAACATTATAAACAATATAATATGAACTATAAATAATAATAATAATATATTAAATTTAGTAATAAGTAATAATAATTAAATAATCAAAATAAATTATGAGATAGATTTGTTAATAAACAGCATTTTATCAATAATTATTTTATTAAAATACATCTAAATAGAAGAAAAAAGTTTTCAACAATAATTTAATGTTTCACGTGAAACATTAAAAGAAGAGAATAATTTATTTATCCTCTTCTTTTATGTCTACATCTGTTTCGTCAGTTTCTTCATCTTTATCTACTATACTTATTGTTGATACAATTTGATTTTCTTTTAAATTAATTAATCTTACGCCTTGCGTTACACGACTTAATTGTGAAATTTGTTCTAATGGCAACCTAATAATCATACCAGAATTAGTAATAATCATTAAATCTTGATTATCTTCAATTATTTTAAAGGAAACTAAAGAACCATTTTTATCAGTAACATTTAAAGCTTTTACACCTTTGCTACCCCTTTTAGTAATCCTAAATTCACTTACTAAAGTTTTCTTACCATAACCTTTTTTAGTAGCAATTAAAATATTATTTTCTAGATTAACAACCTCTAAACCAATACAATCTGAGTCAACTAAATTAATTCCTCTAACACCAGAAGCTGTTCTTCCCATAACACGTATCTCATTTTCATCAAAGACTGCCATTCTTCCTTCTGAAGAACCCATCATAATATAATCAGAACCAGTTGATTTCTTAACACCTATTAATTCATCATTATTTCTTAAAGAAATACAAATTTTACCACTATTTCTTATATTCTCAAATTCAGAAATTAAAGTTTTCTTAATGAATCCTTTCTTAGTTCCAAAAATTAAATATTTGTATTCATCATTATTTGACATCTTTATTAAAGAATTAATAGCTTCGTCTTTTTCTATCTGTAATAAATTAATTATTGGTAAACCTTTAGCTTGACGACTATATTCTGGAATTTCATAACCCTTTAGCCTATATACCTTTCCTTTATTAGTAAAGAATAATAAATAATCATGTGTGGATAAGTTTATCATATGTTCAACATAATCTTCCTCATTGGTTGACATTCCCTTTACACCTACACCACCACGGTGTTGTGATTTATAAGAATTAGCGGACAAACGTTTGATATAGCCTTTATTAGTTAACGTTACAATGATATTTTCTTCTGGAATTAAAGATTCATCTTCTATAAAATCAATTGCAGTCATATCAATGGATGTTCTGCGATCATCACCATATTTATCACGAATCTCCGTTAATTCATCTTTTATAATACCTAGTACCATTTCTTCACTAGATAATACTAAATTATAATAATCAATTTTTGATAGTAAATCTTTTAGTTCATCTTCAATTTTGTTTCTTTCCAAACCAGTTAAACGTCTTAATTTTAACTCTAAAATACTATCTGCTTGAATTTCACTCAAACCGAATTTAGACATTAATGTAGTTTTTGCTACTTGATCAGTTGAAGATTCTTTAATTATTTTAATAACCTCATCAATATGATCTAGCGCAATTTTTAAACCATTTAATATATGTACTCTATCTTCAGCCTTTTTCAAATCAAACTTAGTACGTCTTATAATAACTTCTCTTTGATAATCAATATATTTTGAAATAATATCTTTTAAACCTAAAACCTTAGGAGTTCTACCATCTATCATTAATAAAATAATACTATAGTTTGTTTGAAAAGCAGTATGCTTGTATAAATTATTTAAAACAACTTGCGCATTAGCATCCTTCTTTAAAGTTATTGTTATCTTTACACCATCTTTTAAATCTGTATGATAATCAGAAATCCCTTCAATTACTTTATTATGAACTAATTCTGCAACTTTATTTTTAAGTTCTAGTGTATTAACACCATAAGGAACCTCAGTAATAACAATATTACTATGATTTCCATGTTCTTCTATCATTGCTTTACTTCTTATAGTAATTGTACCTCTACCAGTCTCATAAGCACGTTTAATGCCCGAATTACCAAGTATTATACCACCAGTTGGAAAATCTGGTCCCTTAATATATTCCATTAAACCAAGAGTATCTATTTCTGGATTATCAATATAAGCAATACATCCATTAATAACTTCAGTTAAATTATGTGGCGGAATATTAGTTGCCATACCAACAGCAATACCCATAGCTCCATTAACTAATATATTAGGATATCTAGAAGGTAAAACAACTGGTTCTTTTAAAGATTCATCAAAGTTTGGAGTCATATCAACTGTATCTTTACGAATATCTCTTAACATTTCAAGTGATAACTTAGATAATCTAGATTCTGTATAACGATATGCTGCAGCACCATCACCTTCTATATTACCAAAGTTTCCGTGACCATCAATAAGTAAATATCTCATATTAAAATCTTGTGCCATTCTAACCATAGCATCATAAATTGATGAATCTCCATGTGGATGATAATTACCCATAACTTCACCAACTGATTTAGCACATTTACGATGTGGTTTATCAGGTGTATAACCAGAATCAAACATTGACCACAAAATACGTCTGTGAACAGGTTTTAAACCATCTCTTAAGTCAGGTATAGCACGTGAAGTAATAACACTAAGTGAATAATCAAGAAAAGATTTTTTTACTTCATCTACAATGTTATTTTCACTTAATTTATCTCTATCGTGAAATTCACCACTAAAATATGAAGGATCCTCACTTTTATCCATATTATCACTAGCTACTTCAGTTGTTTCTTCATTATTAATTTCTTCAGTTATATCTTTATTTTCTTCTTCCATACCTTAACCTCCTATATATCTAATTCTGCATAATTAGCATTTGCTTCTATAAATTCTTTTCTAGGTTCTACGTCTTCACCCATTAATTCAGAGAAAATTTGATCAGCACTTACACAATCATCTACAGTAATTTTTCTCAAAATTCTTTGATTAATATCCATTGTTGTTTCATTTAACTCTGCAGCATCCATTTCTCCTAAACCTTTCATTCTAGCAATCTCTGCTCTAGAACGTACATTTTCAGGCAAACTTCTCAAATATGCTTCTTTTTCATCTTCATCTAAAACATATTTTCTAGTCTTCCCATGCATTATTCTAAATAAAGGTGGTTGAGCAGCATAAACATGCCCAGCTTCAACAATTGGTCGGAAAAATCTATAAAATAATGTTAACAATAACACTCTAATATGAGCACCATCAACATCGGCATCGGTCATTATAATTATTTTATCATATCTTAATTTAGATAAATCAAATTCTTGTCCAATACCAGTTCCAAATGCTGTTATAATAGTTCTTATTTCCTCATTGCCCAAAGCCTTATCTAGTCTAGCTTTTTCAACATTTAATATTTTTCCTCTTAAAGGAAGTATTGCTTGTGTCATAGAATCTCTACCCTTTTTAGCAGAACCACCGGCACTATCTCCTTCGACTATAAATATTTCTGATATCTTTGGATCTTTGCTCTTACAGTCAGATAATTTTCCAAAGAAATTGCTAGTTACACTAATATCACTCTTTCTCGTAACTTCACGAGCTCTTTTTGCAGCAAGTCTACCACGACAAGCAATAATAGCCTTTTCAATAATTACTTTAGCCTCATTTGGATTTTCCATTAAGAAACGTTCAAATCCCTTAGAAAATACACTGTCTGCAATTTTTCTTACTTCACTATTACCGAGTCTTCCTTTAGTTTGTCCTTCAAATTGAGGATTTGGATGCTTACAAGAAACTATCATTGTTAATCCTTCTTTAACATCATCTCCCGTTAAAGATTCATCTTTTTCTTTTAAAATATTATTCTTTCTTGCATAATTATTAATAATTCTGGTCAAAGCACGTCTAACACCTTCTTCGTGTGTACCACCATCATGAGTATTAATATTATTAACAAATGAATAAATATTATCAGAATATCCAGTATTGTATTGCATAGCAACCTCAAAGAAAATACCAGCTTCTTCACCTTCTAAATGTATAACTTGTTCATGAATAGGAGTTTTATTTTTATTTAAAAACCTAACATACTCACTAATTCCACCTTCATACAAGAATTTGTCTCCTTGAGTATCTTCTTCATCCCTATCATCTCTTAAAGTAAGTTGTAATCCCCTATTTAAAAAGGCTAATTCTCTTACTCTAACTTTCAAAGTTTCATAATCATAAATTTCTGTATCAAATATATCAGGATCTGGTTTAAATTTAACACTTGTTCCAGTTCTATTAATATCACAATCACCTATTATTGTTAATTTTTGAGTTGTTTTTCCACCATTTTCAAATTTTGCTTCATAAATTTTACCATCTTTATAAACTCTAACAATAACCCATTTAGATAACGCATTAACTACACTTGCACCTACACCATGTAATCCACCAGATACTTTATATCCACCGCCACCAAATTTACCACCAGCATGTAAAACCGTATAAACAGTTTCTACAGTAGAAATACCAGTTTTAGGATGAATTCCAACCGGTATACCACGACCATCATCTCTAACAGTTATAGAATTGTCTTTGTTTATAATTATTTCAATATTTTTACAAAATCCAGCTAAAGCTTCATCGATTGAATTATCAACTATCTCCCAAACCAAATGATGCAAACCTTTAACATCAGTAGTACCAATATACATTCCCGGTCTCTTTCTAACAGCTTCTAATCCTTCTAATACTTGAATATCACTTTCATTATATTCATTCATATATATCCTCCTTAATTACTTTCCCATCTAACTTAAATACCTTACTTGATTTTAAATATTTCTTTTTTACTTTTTTTAAATCAGTAGTAGTTATAAATGTTTGAATATCTTTATTAATATAATTTAATATGTTCTCAATTTTTTTAATATCTAATTCACTAAATAAATCATCTAAAATTAATATAGGATAATCACTATTCTTTTCATAAAATATTTCTAATTCAGCTAATTTAAAAGAAATAATAGAATTCTTTTGCTGACCTTCACTAGAAAAATTCTTACATTCTTTATCATCAATACAAAATATAAAATCATCTTTATGAACACCCATCTGTGTAGCACCTAAATTAATATCTTTTCTCAATGTATTACTATACATTTTTTTTAAATAATTAAAATTCTCACTATTATAATCAGATTTATATACTATATTTAATTTACCAATACCACCTAAACTATTATAAATTTCTTCTATTTTAGCATTAATAGAATTAATAAAACTCTTTCTCATATTATATATTTTTAAACCATAATCAATTAACTGAGAATCAATAATTTCTATATAGTCTTCATTTACATAATTATTAAAACAAGATTTTAAATAAGAATTTCTTTGTTTAAGTATTTTATTATAATAATTTAAATATTTAATATAAGTATTATCTAATTGAGAAATTTCTAAATTAATTAATTTTCTTCTAGTATTTGGAGTATCTTTAATTAATTTTAAATCATTAATACTAAACATAACTATATTAATATTTGAAATATAATCACTAAACTTACTTATCTTATTATTATTAATCTTTAAAACTTTAATTTCATTTTGATAAACGATTTTATAATTATTAACAAAAACTGATTTAACAATCCCTTCAATTTTATATAAATTATTTCCATCATTAACCAATATATCATCATCGTTAGTTCTAAAAGATTTTGTTAAGCCTAAAACAAATATTGCTTCAACAATATTTGTTTTGCCAACACCATTATTACCAATAATTAAATTTTTATTTTTAGAAAAATTTAACTCAAGTGATTCAAAATTTCTAAAATTAAATAACTTCAAAGATGTAATTTCCATTTAAAACCCTCTTTTAGACTAATATAATAAATAAATAGGTATCTTAATACTCCTATACCTATTTACATTATACCACATAAATTCATTATTTAAAATGATTTTAACGTTATTTTGACTTTCTTTTATTAAATAAATACTCTAATCTATGAGATTTTAAAATTTGATTATTTAAAACACAATAAGACATATCAAATTCTATTTTTTCGTTATTATCAAATATTACAATACAAGTCTTTTTTTCAAAATCATAATAATATGAATCTATATTATTAAGTGATACCCAACAACAATTTTTTAACCTTGGTGAGCTAGTTGGAAAAAAAATTAAAGTACCTTCTTCTTTAACAACAATTGGTGCTTTATAACTAATACCAGTTAAATTCATTGTACCTTTTTGTCTTCCACCAATACTACTACCATAATACTTACAACTCTCATCCATTATTTTATTAGGATTTTCATCAATGTAGTAGCTACAATCCTTTTCAATAACTTTAGATTTTTTATTACCTACAGGTATAATTGCTAAAGTATCATTAGATATTTCATAATCTCTCATATATTTCACCTCCCTGATGTGTACCCTTATAACAAATAAATTTGAAAAAAATTGTTAAAAAAAGTCGAATTATTAACAAAATATAAAAAAAAAACCAAAAATTGGTTTTAATATGTTTTAATAGGTAAAATTAATTGAATTAAACTTTCATCCTTTACAGATTTTAAAACAATTGGAGAACTATCATCATTAAGTAAAATTAGTAAATCTTCTTCATCAAAAGTTCTTAAAGCATCCATCATATATTTAGAACTAAAAGATATAGCAATATCTTTATTAGTATTTTTTTCAATATTAATTTTATCTTCAACTTTTCCTATTTCAGAAGCATAACTAGAAATATTTAATACATTACCTTCAGTTTCCATTCTTACAATATTTTTTTCTTTACTTTGAGTTAATAATGCTGCCCTATCAATACTAGCATAGTAATTATTTAATTTAGTATTAATTATAATATCAAACTCATTTGGTATTAAATTAGAAGTATTTGGATAATTTCCATTTAATAGACTAGATTGAAATATAATATTTCTATACTTAAATAGTACTTTATTACTAAATATATGTATTTCCATATTATCTTCTTCACTAATTATTTTATCTAATTCATTAATATTTTTACCAGGAACAGTGATATCAACTACTTCTGGATATTCATTTTCTAAATTTATTGTTTTTTTAGCAAGTCTATAAGAATCAGTTGCAACAACTTCCATTACACTACCATTTACTTTTAAATTTAAACCTGTTAATAAAGGTCTAGATTCTTGTAATGAAATAGCAAAAATGGTTTGCTTAATCATAGATTTAATAATATCACTATTTATAATTATTGGATTTTTAGATTCTTCTAAAATAATTTGTGGATAATCTTCAGTATTTAAACAATTTAAATTATATTGACTATTATCTGTATAAATTCTTATTTTTAAACCATCTATAACTTCTATATTAATCTCATCACTAGGTAACTTTCTAATAATATCAATTATATATTTACTTTGAATAATTATAGTACCTTCGCTAATTATTTCTATAATATCACTTTTAGGAATAAAACTTTTTATAGTTAAATCACTATCACTTGCAGTTAAATGTAATCCATCACTAGTAAGTTCAAACTTTATACCATTAAGTATTGGAATTATATTTCTTGGATTAACTGCCCTAACAACATTTACTAAACTTTCTAACAAAATATTTTTATTAATTTTAAATTTCATAATATCTCCTTCTTTCTATTATTTTATTAACATATTATTATTATTACTGTTCAAAATGTTTATAACTAACAATATCTCTTAAAAATACTGAAATATGCTGTGTTAATAACTATTAAATTATCCACAATATTAGCAAATCTTATTTTTAATTTCAGATATTTGATTTTTTAATTCTTCACTTTTTTTAACATCTTTACTAATTTTTTCTATTGCGTGTAACACTGTTGAATGGTCTCTATTACCAAATTCAAGACCTATTCTTGTAGTAGTTTCTTCAGTTATCATTCTACACAGATATATAGCAATCTGTCTAGCGTTATTAATATTAGCTGTTCTTTTTTTACTTTTTAAATTATCAACGGTAATATTAAAGTATTCAGCCACCGCTTTTTGTATTTTAGAAATATTACTATTTGAATAAACTGTAGAACCTATATAATCTTTAAGTGCTTCAATAGCAAAGTCTAAATTAATTTCTTTAGGACTATACATTGCTGCAAACGCAAATAAACGTCTTATAGAACCTTCTAAGTATCTAACGTCACTTTCACAATTATTTGCAATATACTCTATTACATCATCTTTAATTAGCTTAGCACCTTCTAAACCAGACATCTTATCTTTTAATATTTTACATCTTAAATCAAAATCTGGTGGAAATATATTTGCTGTTAAACCCCACCTAAACCTAGTTCTTAAACGGTCCTCTAAAAGTTTTAAATCATCTGGAGATCTATCAGAACTAATAATAATCTGTTTATTTGAATCGTATAACGTATTAAAAGTATGAAAAAATTCTTGTTGAGTTTTCTCAGCCCCACCTAAGAACTGAATATCATCTATTATTAAAACATCAATATTTCTATATTTTTCCTTAAAATGTTCTATAATATCATAATTATCTGTATCTTTTCTATTAATTCCAATGAAATCAGAAATAAATTTATCACTCGTTACATATAAAACTTTTTTGTCAGTAGTTTCAACAATATAATTTCCAATAGCGTGCATTAAGTGAGTTTTTCCAAGACCACTTTTACCATGAATAAAAAGTGGGTTATATACCTTTCCAGGTTGTTCAGCAACCGCAACAGCAGCTGTTTGAGCAAATCTATTAGAATCCCCTATCACAAACGTATCAAAGGTATATTGTGGATTTAAATTAGTTTGAAAATTATCATTATTCTTAATATTTGTATTTTGAACAATATTATCATTAACAATATCATCTTCTATAACAAAATTTATATCATAACTCTTACCCGTCATACTAGAAATAATATTATCAATTAAGTCATAGTAATTCTTATTTAAAAAATCTTTATGAAAACTCATAGGTACTTTAATATTAACTGTATCATTAGAAATTGAAAGCAATTCAGTATCTTTAAACCAAGTATCATACGACACACTCGATAATTTAGATTTTATAATATTAAGAAAATCCTGCCAGGAAAAATTACTATCCATCAAAACACCCCGCTTTCAAGAATATTTTTGTAACTAAACTTATTGTAAAACACTTTTGTTGAAAAAGGAAGTATGAAATTAACAAAATTAACTTTTAAACATAGTTACTAACAACTTTTAAACAAACAAACCTAGCATTTAAAAGAAATAATAAACTTATTAACAATTTCCACAATTTGATATTAACACATAAAAAAAATATTAACAAATAAACGTTGAAAACTTTTTTAAATTTTTAATTGACTTATCAACAAAAATATAATACAATAAAAAGGCTTAAAGAGGTGGAGGTGCAAATATGAAAAGAACTTATCAACCAAATAATCGTAAAAAGAGTAAAAAACACGGATTTTTTGCACGTAAAGAAACGAATATTTTAAAATCAAGAAGAAAAAAGGGACGCAAAACATTATGTAAATAAACCACACAAGTATGTGGTTTTTTATCTATATAATTGTAGAAAGAGGTTTTTATGAAAAAAAATGAAACAATAAAATCAAAAAAAGAATTTACAGAACTAATAACAAATTCAAAATATATAAAAACTGAACCATATATTATATATTATAAGGAAAACAACTTATCAAAAAAACGTTTTGGAATAGCTATAAGTAATAAAATAGGAAACGCAGTTACAAGAAATAAATTAAAAAGACAAACTAGAGAAATTATTAAAAATTTAAAAACATTATTTCCAAATAACCAAGATTATATTATAATGATAAGGAAAGGGTGTTTAAATATATCTTTTAATGAAAGATTAGAAATACTCAAGAAGAAATTAAAGGAGAAAACGAATGAAACAAAAAACTAAAAAAATAATACTTGTAATAATGTTAATATTAACACTTACAACTGGATGTACAAAATATTTATCTGATGATAATAAAAAAAGAATTACTAATGAAAAAACTGGTCAAAGCTTAACTTCAAACATATTATGTAAACCAACAGAAGAAAATTTAATAAATATCTATGAAAAATATGAAGACAGCATGGAAATAAAATTAAAAGATTTACCAGACTGTAACAAAATGAAAATATATAATAAAAAGAATTATAACGGGTTATGGGTACAAATATTTGTTATGCCTATAGCGTGGTTAATTATAAAATTAGGAATATTTGTTAAAAATTATGGTGTATCAGTAATGTTAATATCACTATTATTAAGATTGATATTATTACCACTATCACTAAAAACTGTAAAACAATCTGAAAATATGAAAAAAGCACAACCAGAAATAGAAAAATTAGAAAAGAAATATAAAGACAAAACAGATTCAGACTCTATGATGAAAAAGAGTCAAGAAACTATGTTAATCTACAAAAAATATAATATAAATCCAGTTGGTGGATGTTTAATGTCATTTATACAATTACCTTTATTCTTTGCTTTCTTAGAAGCAATTAATAGAGTACCAGCAATATTTGAAGAAAATTTATTTTCATTACAATTAGGTACAACACCATTAGTTGGAATTAAATCAGGAAACTATCTATACTTAGTTTTGATTATACTAATTATTGCAACAACATATTTGTCATTTAAATTTAGTATGACAGCAACAGGAAGTTCTGAACAACAACAACAAATGCAATTTATGACAACATTTATGTTAATATTTATATCAATTGCATCGTTTAGTTTACCAACAGCAATTGCATTATATTGGGTAGTAACAAATGGATTTAGTGTTATTCAAACATTAATAGTAAAAAAAAGGAGATAGTATTATGGAAGTAAAAGTATTTGAAGGAAAAAATTTAGAAGAATTAATAATAGAAAGTATAGCATCTTTAGAATTAAAAGAAGAAGAAGTTATTATTAATAAAGAAGAAATAAAAAGTGGACTATTAAAAAAAACAAATTATAAAATATCTATTTATACTTTAACTGATATACAAAATTATGTTAAAGAATATTTAACAAATATAACTAAGTTAATGGGTTTAGATGTAACATTCGAAAGTAAAATAAGAGACCAACAAATTATAATAAAAATGTACAGTGATAATAATTCAATACTTATTGGAAAAGATGGAAGAACATTAAGTGCATTAAATTTAATAGTAAAACAATTGTTAAGTAATAATTATAAAATATATCCACATATAGTATTAGATGTAGAAAATTATAAAGAAAAACAAGAATTAAATCTAGAAAGACTTGCTAAAAAATTAGCGCGTGAAGTTGTTAAAACAAAAGTAGATGTAAAACTAGACAATATGAATTCTTATGAAAGAAGAATAATTCACAATACTTTAAGTAATAATAAAAAAGTTTCAACAATAAGTGAAGGCGAAGAACCAAACCGTCACGTTGTAATAAAATATATTGAAAGTCAAGAAACTGTCAATTAATTAAGACAGTTTTTATTTTACGTAAAATTATTTCCCGGGAAATAATTTTTGTGCTATAATACATTATGGAGTGGTGTATTATGTTTGATACAATATGTGCAATATCAACTGCTTTAGGTGTTGGAGCAATTTCAATAGTAAGAGTAACAGGCCCTAATTCAATTGATATAGTAAATAAAATTTTTAAAGGGAAAGATTTACACAAAGTTGATAGTCATACAATTAATTACGGATTTATAAAAGACAAAGAAGAAATAATAGACGAAGTTCTTGTTTCAGTGATGAAAGCACCTAAAACTTACACAACTGAAGATTTAGTAGAAATTAACTGTCACGGAGGTATAGCTACAACAAATAGAGTATTAGAACTATTATTAACAAGTGGTGCAAGACTAGCAGAGCCAGGTGAATTTACAAAAAGAGCTTTTTTAAACGGAAGAATTGATTTAATAGAAGCAGAATCAGTAGGTGATTTAATTAATTCTGAAACAGAAAAAAGTATGAAATTATCACTAAATGGAGTGACAGGAAATATTACAGAACTTGTAAATAATATAAGAAAAGAATTAGTAGCTATAAGTGCCAATATTGAAGTAAATATTGATTATCCAGAATATGAAGATGCACTAATTTTAACGAATACTCTAGTAAAACCTAAAATAACTTCTATAAAAAAAGAACTAGAAAATCTTCTAAAAGAATCTCAAAATAGTAAACTAATAAAACAAGGAATAGATGTCGCTATAGTAGGGAAACCAAATGTAGGAAAAAGTAGTTTACTAAACACACTTCTGGAAGAAGAAAAAGCAATAGTAACAAATATAGCAGGTACAACTCGTGATATTGTAGAAGGAAAAATATCAATAGATGGAATATTATTAAATTTAATTGATACAGCAGGATTAAGAGAAACAGATGATATAGTAGAAAAAATAGGTGTAAATAAGAGTAAAGAAATAATAGATAAATCAGATTTAATAATATTAGTATTAAATAATAACGAACCATTATCAAATGAAGAAAAAGATTTAATAAATAAACTAAATAATAAAAAATTAATAGTTTACATAAATAAAAATGATTTAGAAAAGAAAATAAACGAAAAAGAAATAAATTCAAAAAATATAATATACGGAAATACATTAGAATATAAAAATTTAAATAATCTAAAAGATAAAATAAGAGAGCTATTTAACTTAGGTGAAATAGAAACATCAAACCTAAATTATTTATCAAATTCAAGACAAATATCACTTGTAAAAAAATCTATAGAAGTATTAAATAATTGTTTAGAACAAATAAATAATAATGTAGAAATAGATTTATTAGCAATAGATATTAAAGAATGTTATGATCTTTTAGGTGAAATAATAGGTAGCACATATAAAGATGAACTACTTGATGAAATATTTAGTAATTTCTGTTTAGGAAAGTAGGAAAAATAATGAAATACGACGTTATAGTAGTAGGTGGAGGACACGCTGGTTGCGAAGCAAGCCACGCTGCTGCAATGATGGGAGCAACAACAGCGTTAATAACATCAAATATAAATAATATTGGAGATATGCCTTGTAACCCATCTATTGGTGGAACAGCAAAAGGAATTATAGTAAGAGATATAGATGCCTTAGGTGGATTAATGGGAATAGTTGCAGATAAAAGCCATATTCAGATAAAAATGCTAAATAATGGTAAGGGACCTGCAGTAAGATCATTAAGAGCGCAAGCAGACAAAATAACATACCCTAAAAATATGTTAAAAGCCTTAAAAAATACAACAAATTTAACAATAATCGAAGGAATGGTTGAAGATTTAATAACAGAAAATAATACTATAAAAGGTATTGTATTAGAAGACGGAACTAAATATTTTTGTAAATCACTAGTTTTAACAACTGGAACTTATTTAAGAAGTAAAATACTTATAGGTGATACTAACAAACTAGAAGGTCCACACGGTGAGAAAAGATCAAAGTTCTTAAGTACAAAATTAAAAGAATTAGGATTTGATATTTTAAGACTTAAAACAGGTACACCACAAAGAATAGATAAAAACAGTGTAGATTTTAGTGTTTTAAAAGAAGAAACAGGTGACGACGAATATTGGACATTTAACTCAGAAAATGAAATATATTATGATAAAGACAAACAAGAAAAATGTTATTTAGTTTACACTAATGAAAACACACATAATATAATAAAGAAAAATTTATCAAGAAGTGCAATGTATGGTGGATACGCTGAAGGTATTGGACCTAGATATTGTCCAAGTATAGAAGATAATATAGTTA
>CAKOJI010000009.1 GCA_934089255.1 uncultured Bacilli bacterium
GTAAATGAAACACAAAGTTATGAATTAAAAGTAGTCTATAAAGAAATGAATATAGATCAAAGTGAAGATATGAATAAGACTATAGGAGCAAAAGTACAAATATATAACTTAGCAGATATAGTAGATATAACTGGTAATGTTACAAATGCAACAACTGGAGACTATGTAGAAATGCAAAGTACACCAAAAACAAGTCAAATAAGAGATAATAAATATTTTATACCAGCAGTAGAACCAGGAATTCATACTTTATATGTAAAAGATAAAGATGGAACAGTAAAAGGTTCAAAACAAATAACAATAAATAAAGGTTCTACATCTAGTGTAAATAGAGACATAATAACAGTAACAAGCGATTCACAAACAGTAACAATAAATATAACAAATATATCAAATACTTTAACAACTGATATAGGTGATGTAAAGGATTATAGTCCATTTAGTGATGGGACACTTGCAAATGCAATATATACAAGTGCTAAACAAGGTGGAGAGAATAGGACTACATTTGGGACAACTGTTACCGAGTTTACAAGTATAAGTGGAGAGAATGAAAGAGTATTAAATAATGCACCAGATGATTACGGAACAAGTTATTACTTTAGAGGAAATGTAAAAGATAATTATGTAACATTTGCAAATAAGACTTGGAGAATAGTAAGAATAAATGGAGATGGAAGTGTAAGACTAGTACTTGATGATGTTGCAAAAGATTCAAGTGGAACAGTTATAACTGCTGCATTTAATTCTAATGTTGATGATAATACATATGTAGGATATATGTATGGAACTCCAGGAAGTTCAACGTATGATGCAACACACAAGAATATTAATGATAGTACAATAAAAACAAAAGTAGATAAGTGGTATGAAGATAATTTAAAAACAAATTATGCAGATTATTTAGCGGATACATTATTCTGTAACGATAAAACTCTTGCATCAAATGGAATAGTTGGAGTTGCAACACAATTGGGTTATGGATCAAATAAAACATATTATGCATCAATGGAAAGATTAGAATATAGTACAGGAACAACAAGTATAACAACTGCAAAACCAACATTTAAATGTGCAGAAAGTGCAACAAATGATTATTCAAGATTTACAGTAGATGTTGCAACATTTTCAAATGGAAATAAAACAAATGGAAAATTAACATATCCAATAGGATTACTCTCTGCAGATGAAGTGTCATTCGCAGGTGCTTATAAATACGCTCAAACTAATAAATCGTACTTTTTATATAATTCATCTATAACTTCTAATTGGTGGCTTTTGTCTCCGGGCTATTATGATGGTTCGTTTGCGGTCGGGTGGAAAGTTTATGGGTCGGAGTACTTAACCGACGACGCTGTCTTCGGCACTAACGCTTTCCGCCCTAGTATCAATCTAAAGGCTAGTGTGCTGGTAGGTGGGGGAGATGGAACTAGTTCAAATCCTTACACAGTTTCTTAAGATTAGTACTATTAATTTAGTACTTTTTTAAATTCTTAAAAATAATTTAAAATTAAAATAAAAAATACTTTTTTTAAAATAATTATTGTGTTAAAATTACTTATATAATTAGAGGTGTTGGTATGGATAAAGACTATAATACTTTAATTGAATTAATAAAAAAATATAATGAAGATGAAATTAATAATGTTATAAAAGCTTATGAATTTGCAAAAGAAGCTCATAAGGGACAATTCCGTGAAAGTAAAGAACCATATATTATTCATCCTGTAAACGTTACAATAAATCTTGCTAAATTCAAAGCTGATGGTGCAACACTTGTTGCAGGAATGCTTCATGATGTAGTAGAAGACACAAAATATACTATAAGTGATATAGAAAATAATTTTGGCCCTGAAGTAGCTAAATTAGTTTTAGGAGTAACTAAAATTAATAATATACATTTTTCCACTTTAGATAGTGCAAGAGATGCTAATATAAGAAGAATAATAACAAGTTTAAATGAAGATGTTAGAATAATAATTATAAAACTATGTGATAGATTACATAATATGAGAACTCTAGAATATAAAGCACCCAATAAACAACAAAGAAGTGCATTAGAAACATTATCTATCTATGTTCCATTAGCATACTTAATAGGAGCATATAGATTAAAATGTGAATTAGAAGACATATGTCTTTCATATCTAAAACCAATGATATATGAAGACTTAGTTAAAAAAGTTGATAATATTAGAAAAGACTATATTAAGTGTATTGATGAAACAGAAAAAAATATATCAGAAATACTAATAAGTAATAATATTAAATTTAATATGAGATCAAGAATAATAAATATTTTTAATATTTATAGAAAAATAAAAAGTGGATATAAAATAAATGAAATACACGATTTAGTTAATATAAAAGTTATAGTAGAAAATGTTGATGATTGTTATAAAGTATTAGGTTTAGTGCATAAATGCTATCCACCAATGAATTCTAAATTTAAAGATTATATTGCAGTACCAAAAACAAATATGTATAGAAGCTTACATACAACTGTATTCGGTCCATATGAACATATAATACAAATACAAATAAAAACATATGATATGGATAATATAAATACTTATGGAATAGCAAGCTACTGGAATAAATATAAAGAATTAGGTGCTAAAAAAATGCAAGATGAATTATTAAACAAATATCAATTTATAACAACTCTAACAGGTTTAAATAATACTATAAAAAATGATAAAGCATTTGTTCAAAGAATAAAAAATGAAATATTTAGTAATAATATTTATGTCTATACAGCAAATGGAGATATTATAGAATTACCATCATCATCTACACCAATAGATTTTGCATATAAAATACATACTAATATGGGAAACCATTTATCTAAATGTTTTGTAAATGGAGATGAAGTAAATTTAGACTACACTTTAAAAAATAAAGACAGAGTAATAATTATAACAAAAGAAAACGCAACTCCAAAAAAGAAATGGACTAATATAGTAAAAACTACTTTAGCTAAAAAAAGAATAAGAGAATACTTTAAAAATAAAGATAAAGAAAAAAATAATACAAAAACAGTTACAAATTAGTATCTGTTTTTTCTTACATTAACGTTAATTTATAATTGATATATATTTTTTTATTTGATATAATCTTTATAGAATAGAAAAGAGGCTTTGTATGAATGGTAGTATAGATAAATATTTAAATAGATCAAAGAAAAATCTTAGTACTATTCTTATAAATTTAGAAACTAATATAGAGTTTTTAGATAATGGATTATGGTCTAGTAGTGATGAATTTAAAGAATTAATAAATAAAATAATAAACATATATTATGATAAATATTACTTATATGATTCTAATGATTTTTCTACTATTAATAAATATATTAAATTCAATAATAATATTAATAGAAAATTAAAAACTATATTATTAGCAATTATAGAATATTATGAAAATAATAATATGAAGCATATTATAGTAGAACAAGAAAGTAGTATATTATATTTAGATATACTTATATATTTAGGAATTACTTTATATAATACAAACTTTTATTTAATAGATGACTCTAAAAAAATAGAAAAAGTAATAAATAATATAATAGATAATTTTCAAAGTATTAGATTTAAAAAGACTAAAGATTTAGTATTGCTAATAAGTAATATAAAAGATATAGTTTTAGAAAATAATAAGTTTATGAATATTATAGATAATCTAAATAGTGATATTAGTCATAATTACTTTATTAAAATAAATAAAAAAGATAAATATTATAAAGTTGTATATGAGTATAATATAGAATCTTTAAATGAATTTGATGAAAGAGATATAAATATAGTAAATAATAAAATGAAGATAGGTAATATGTTTACTGGTATAAGTTATGATTTATTATATTATAACGTATTTAAATTATTAAGTGATGGTATTTTAAATAATTTTCTTTTTAAAGTTAGAAAAGAAGATTTAATGAATAATGATACATTAAATTATTTAACTAGAAGAAGTAATATTATAAATAAGCATATTAAATTTTTATTAAATTATGATGAAATACAAGGAGATTATGATTTTATTAATCTAATGAAATCTAAAGATATAGATATAGTTATAGAAGTTAATAAAGTATTTGAAACAGATAATTATAATATGTTTATGGATATAAAAAATATTGTAGTAGATGAAGAATTTTTAAATACTAATGAAAAATATATGGAAATATGGAAAGATATGAATATGAATTTCATTATTAAAAATTTAAGTAATAGATTAAAATTAAAAGATCTATTTAATAGAAAGTGATGGTAAATTATGGATAATTATGGAAAGTTTTTTGTTGATTTTCTAACTCCTTTTTTCGAAGGATTAATTGATATATTTAAATCAATATTTAAAGGGTTATTTGGTATGTTTAATATTGTAGAATATGTAGATACTGTTAATAAATATAAATCAAGTGTTAATATAATATTTATAATAATTGCAGTAATATGTTTAATATTATTAATACTTTTATTTGCATTTATAGTATATTATCTAGTTAGAAAGATAATTAAAGTTGTTAGAAAAAGCCATGAACAAGATGCTTTATTAGAAGAAGTAGAAAAATTAAATTATGATATGATTAAATTAAAACAAGAAAATGATAAGTTAATGACTATGGCTGAAGGTGAAGGTGAGTTAGACGAAAATGGTAACCCAATTACTAAATTAGGTAAGGGTGAAAGTAGATTCTATAAACTTACTATGATAGATAAAGAATGGGAAAATAAGAAATTAGAACCATTCAAAAATGATTTAACTTTAGAGGAAATATGTGATAGATTTAGAAATTATGCAGCAAGTGAATTAGGATTATATTACACTCCAGAATTGATTAGATTATTTATATCTGCATTTAGTGCTAGTAGATTACTAATATTACAAGGTATATCTGGTACAGGTAAAACTTCGCTTGCGTACGCATTAGGACATTTTTTAGGTAATGATTCTGTTATTGCACCAGTACAACCATCTTGGAGAGATAGAACAGAATTATTTGGTTACTTCAACGAATTTACTAAAAGATTTAATGAAACAGAATTACTAAGTAAAATGTATGAAGCAACATATAATCAAAAAATATATATAACAATATTAGATGAAATGAACATCGCTCGTGTAGAATACTATTTCGCAGAAATGTTATCAATAATGGAAATGCCTTCAAAAGACGAATGGGTTGTTAATTTAGTTGCATCTCCATGGGAAAACGATCCTAAAAAGATAGTTAATGGTAATTTTACTTTACCAGGTAATATGTGGTATATAGGAACAATAAATAATGATGATTCAACATTTATGGTAACAGATAAAGTTTACGATAGAGCAATGCCTATTGATATAAACGAAAAATGTGCTAAATTTGATGCACCAAAAACAGAAAGAATTAATATAAGTGATGAATACTTTGAAAGTTTATTTGATGAAGCTTTTAAAAAATATCCAGTAAGTGCTGACATGCTAAAAAAATTAGATGAATTAGATCAATATATAATAGAACACTTTAGAATATCTTTTGGTAATCGTATAATGAAACAAATAGAAGATTTCGTTCCAGCATACGTTGCTTGTGGTGGAAAAGAAATAGATGCTATTGACTATTTAATAGCAAGTAAAATATTAAGAAAATTTGAACAATTAAATTTAGCGTTTATTAAAAATGAATTAGATGAATTTATAAATTATTTAAATGTACACTTTGGTAAAGAACATATGAAAAAATGTAAAGACTTTATTTTAAGACTTAAAAAATCTATATAGGTGATAATTATGTTAAAAAATATAAGTGACGTAATGAATAATATAAATACAAATGAATTAGATTTGTTCTTATCAAAAACAGATGCTAACTTCATTTGTAAATCTGATATAAAAGAAACTAAAATAGATTATAGTTGGTTAAATGTATTAGAAAGTACCTTACCTAATATAGATAAAATAGTTAGAAATCCTAGAAGATTTATCGTTCAAGAAGAAGATGTAGTAATAGTTGAAAAAACAAAAAGAGTATCACTTGAAACAATAAAACATTTAGCACAACATAGTGAAAACATACAAGATATTGATAAAAATGGAGACGTAGTTCCCAAAAAACTACTTAATGTACATAAAGAAGATACTACAGATTTATACGAAAATAGATTTATATATACTTTAGTTACTAGACTTGAAACGTTTATAAATAGACAATTAGAAAACTTAGATTTGGTAAGTAATAAAGAAATAAAAAAAGACGTAAAATATGTTGCAGAAACTAATATTAAAAATAAAAAAGTTTCTGTAGAAGTAAAATTACATGAAGAAAATAAAATAGATTTAAGTGAGTTTGGTAGTGACTATAAAAATAGAATACTTGCATGTTACGAAGTAATTAGTGGATTCAGAACAACAGAAATGATAAAAGAATTAGTAGGTTGTTCTTTAGTTAGAAATCCAATAAGAAAAACAAACTTAATTTTAAGAGAACCAAACTTTCAAAAAGCATTTATTCTTTGGCAATATTTAGACAATTTTGAATACAAAGATCCAAAAGTTGTTAATTATGAAAAATTAACAGATACATCTAAAGAAACAAGAGATGAATTTACTTTAGCATATTTTATAGATTGTAATGCATTAGATGAAAGACGCGAAAACTTAATGCAATATAAAGATATCGACGCTAAATTAAACAAATTATTAAACGATTATATTTATGAAGATAATTATAATTTAGAGAACTTTTTAAATAAAAGTAGGGAATACTTTAATATTGTATTAAATCAAAAACAAAAAAGAATAGAAAATATAACTCAAATCTATGAAAAATTTATAAATAATCATACAAATAATATTAAAGAATTAGAAGAGATGTTTTAACAAAATTGACATCTTTTTTATTGTAATTTTCTTCTCTTTGTTTTATAATTAATAATAAGGAGAGTATCTTATGAAGAATGGTAAAGAAAATAAAAAGAAATTAAAACGTCTTTCTAAGTCTAAAGTAAGAACTCAAGTAATTAAACTTGAAGAATTAGAAAAATTAAGTGTTGAAAAACAAGAAAAATACTTTGAAGATGTTTTTGATAAAATATACTCTGGTGAAGAAATAGAATCTTTAAGAAAATATGCCTTAAGATGTATTAAATTAACTTGTGATCCTAAAGATAATAAAATACATTTACCATATGGAGTTATGGTACAAAAGAAAAAAGATGAACTAATAATAAAAGTCTATGATAATAAACAATGGTTTTTACTATTATTATTTATTACATTATTATTCTTAGCAATATTAGGCTCTAGTTATTCATGCATAAATTATAATATTATTAAGAATTTAAATAAAGATATTGATGGAGACGGCATTCCTGATATAAATTTAACATTGAAAAATCCACGTGTTGCCGAAATTAATATAGCTAAAAATAATAATTCTAAGATACCGGTACTAAATATAGATTATAAAGGTAATAGAAAAAAAATATTCAATGTAGATAGAAATCATGATGGAAAACCAGATTTTAATTTAATTAATCAAAAAGATAAAAATGGAGTTTGTTACTTAAATTGTGACGTAGATGGTGATGGATGGCCAGATATTAATTTAGATTTAGATGGTGATGGAATAGCTGATATGGAAATCGATACTGATGGAGATAAAAGACCTGATCTAAACTTCGATATGAACGGCGACATGGTATGTGATTTACATTGTGATACTAACCACGATAATAAATGTGATGAATTCTGTTTAACTAGTGAAGAATTAAAAGATGTTGATCCTGTTAATAGTGGAACAAGTACTAATATTGGAAATAAAGATTTAACTATTAAATCAGGACAATTAGTACTAGAATACGAAGACCATAATACAGTATTTATTACTGATATTTATCCAGATGATCAACCAAACTATTATAGAAGAATACCTACTAAAAGATTTAGAGTTACTAATAGATCTGGATTATTTGTTCAATATAATTTAAGATGGGTTGTTAACATAAATGATTATGAAACAGACAACTTTAAATATAGAATAACTAGTAATAACGGTGGTGTATATTTTGGTTATAGA
Organism: uncultured Bacilli bacterium; assembly: GCA_934089255.1. Taxonomy (GTDB): domain Bacteria; phylum Bacillota_I; class Bacilli_A; order RF39; family UBA660; genus UMGS1124. The sequence goes on from CAKOJI010000009.1 coordinate 8,069, forward strand.
ACAGCACCTAAAACAACTAGTCCTATTGCAACAAAAATAACTATTAGACCTTATAGTACTCAAGAATACGCAGTAAATTTTAACTTACAAGGTACTGGTGGAAGACAAAACGAAGATCAAGGCAAAACGTTCTCTGGACACATTGAAATATATTTAGATAATGAATATTAAAAAGTTCTATATGAACTTTTTTAAATAGAATGGAGTATTTATGAAAAAAATATGGAAAGAACATAGTAAATTACTTATAATAATTACCATTTTAGAATTAATATTAGGAATATATTTTTTAACATATTTTGGTTACGTAGATAGATTAAATTATATAGAAAGTAGTACTACAAAAATAAGTGATATGGCACTCTTGATACAAAATATGTATACATCTACTTGGTGGGCATTAATAATTAGTTTTATAATACTTATTGGTGTTTTATCTCTAACCAGTATAATTTATAAAAAACAAGAATACCATTTTATTTCTATACTATTATGGGTAATGTTATTTATATTAGCATTAGATTTTACAAAAAAAATAAGTTATAACATAAGTACAATACTAATTTATGTACCTATCATAAGTACTAATATATTAAGTTATTTTAAAGAAAAAAAATATAAATAAACATATTTCTTCTTGTTCTTGTAGTAGCGCATTTTATGCGCTATATTTTTTTAAAAATTATAGTTACGTTTCTTGCCCACTAGACAAAACATAAAAAAAGTATTATAATTAATCTATTCTTATAGCTTTGTAATTTATTTTAAGGAGGAAAAAATATGAAAAATAATGATACAAGTACGCTTGTATTTGCTTTAGGTGGTTTAGGTGAAATAGGTAAAAATATGTACGTTATTGAAACTAATAACGATTTAATAATTATAGATGCTGGAGTAATGTTTCCAGAAGACGAGTTATTAGGAATAGATTATGTAATACAAGATATAACATACTTAAAACAAAAAGAAAAGAAAATAAGAGGATTATTTATAACACACGGACATGAAGATCATATAGGTGGTATAACATTTTTATTACAAAGCGTAGAAATACCAAAAATATATGCTCCTCAAATAGCAAAAGATTTAATAGAAAAAAAACTCGCAGATAAAAATATAAATTATGAAAATCTAGAAGTTATAAATAAAGATTCTTACATAAAACTTAAAAGTATGAGTGTAGAATTTATTAATACGACACACTCAATACCAGATTCTTTTGCAATAGTAGTACATACTCCAGTAGGTGTTATTATGACTACAGGAGACTTTAAATTTGATTTAACACCAATTGGACCAATGGCAGATATACATAAAATGGCAGAACTTGGAAAAAAAGGAGTTAAACTATTATTATCTGATAGTACTAATGCATTATCTGACGGATTTTCAAAAAGTGAAAGTTCTGTTGACGAAGCACTAGGAGATATATTTAGTAAAATAAAATCAAGAATTATTATAGCAACATTTGCTTCTAATATTTATAGAATTAAACATATAGTAGAAACATGTAGAAAAAATAATAGAAAAATAATTACATTTGGTAGAAGTATGGAAAATGCAAAAGAAATTGCATTAAAGAACAACTTAATAACTGATAGTAATATATTTATAGATGCTAACGAAGCAAAAGGATTAAAAAAGAGTGAGATATGTATACTATGTACAGGTTCACAAGGTGAACCACTTGCAGCATTATCTCGTATTGCAAACGGAACACATAAACAAATACAATTATTGCCAGATGATGTTGTAGTATTTTCATCAAGTCCAATTCCTGGAAACCGTGCAAGCATAAATAGAATAATTAATAAATTATACTTAAAAGGTGTAAAAGTTTATACTAATACTGAGCTTGCTGATATACATACTTCAGGACATGCAAAAGGCGAAGAATTAAAATGGATGTTAAGAATTATTAAACCAGAATATTTTATGCCAGTCCACGGTGAATACAGAATGTTAAAACGTCATAGAGATTTAGCAATAACATGTGATGTAAAAAAAGAAAATATATTCTTAATGCGTAATGGTGACGTCTTAGAATTAAAGAAAAATGAAGTAACATTAGGCAAAAGAGTACCAGCAGGAGATGTTTACGTTGACGGTTCAAGAGTTGGAGATATAGGTTCAGTTGTTATAAAAGATAGACAATTAATGAGTAACGAAGGAATATTAGTAACAATTATTAATATTGATCCTATAAAACGTGAATTACTTATAAAACCAAATATAACAACACGTGGATTCATATTGGTAAATGAAAATGTAGAATTAATTCATGAAATAGAAAAGAAAGTTGCAGAAATAGTAAGAAACTCAATACAAAATGGTTATAACTACATTAATTTAAAAAATCAAATAATATTAGAATTAAACCCATTTATAAATGGATTAACTGGTAGAAGACCAATAATACTTCCAGTTATTATGGAAATAAAAAGATAATCACTTATATAGTGATTTTTCTTTACGCTTATTATGTAAAGACATAAATTAATATATTTTAAATTAAATTAACTCTTTGATATAATATAGACATAAGGAAGTGTAAATATGAAAGATATACTAGAAAATATATTTGGATTTTTATATACATTAAGTATGGGTGACTATATATTTTTTATAGCAACATTCATAATAATACTTGCTTTTATATATGTTTTATATTTAATTAAGAGGGATGAAGATATGGGCTCATTATATAATAAAGATGATATTTCATACTTAGAAAACGTAAAAGAAAAAATAGAAAAAGAATATAAACCAGTTGAAATAGAATTAACAGATTATGAAAAAGAACAAGAAGAAAATGCAATTATAAGTTATGAAGAATTAATTAATAATAAAGATAAATATAAAGTTTCTTATGATAAAGATTATGTATCTAATACAGAAGAAATTGATGTTAAAAAAATTAATTTAAATAGTGATGGAATTAAAGAAGATACTAATACTAAAATAGATGTTAAATTATTAAATTATGACAAAGAAGAAGCGTTTTTAGTAGCATTAAAGCAATTACAACAAAATTTATCAAATTAATACTTTATTAAGTATTTTTTTTTTGTTATAATCTTATTAGAGTAGAGGGTATAGTATGAAGAAGAAAAATATAATTATAATAGTTGGTTCATTAGTATTTTTAACATTAATTGCAATACTTTTAACATCATATGCATTTATATCAAATAGAGTAAGTGGTAATGAAACTTCAACTAAAGTTTTATTTAAAAGAAATTCTATAAAAGCAGAATTCATTGGTGGGTCTGAAGAAATAAGTAATGGAAATGAATTTATTGCAGGTACTACTTTAAAAAAAGAATTTACTTTAAAAAATACTGGTGATGAATTTATTAGTTATAACGTTTTATTAAGTGATGTTGATAACACTTTTAATAGAAAAGATGATTTAGTATATGAATTATATGTTAATAATGAATTAGTAAGTACTGATATTTTTCCAAACGAAGATACAGTAATAAAAACAAAAGAAACAATAAGTAAAAATGAAGAAAAAAATTATTTACTAGTAATTAAATATTTAAAATCTTTTGAAAATCAAAGTGTAGATAATGGTAAAATTATAAAAGCAAAAATAGATTTTCAAGAAACAACAGATTAAACAATGTAAAGTAATGTAATAAAGGGGTGAAAAAAAACACTCTTTTATTATATAATTTAAATAGAGGTGAAGACTTTTGAAAGTAATAGTAACAGCAGGTGGAACTGGTGGACATATATATCCAGCGTTAGCAATAATAAATAAAATAAAATCATTAGATAAAAAATGTGAAATATTATATATTGGTACTCATAATCGTATGGAAAAAGATATAATACCAAGTCATAATATAGATTATATTCCAATAGAAATATATGGTTTAACTAAAAATATACCACATGATATAAAAAACATAGGACTTATTATAAAAGCTTATAATAAATGTAAGCATATTATTAAAAATTTTAAACCAGATGTAGTAATTGGTGTTGGTGGTTATGTTACATATCCCGTTATACTTGCAGCACATAAATTAAAAATTAAAACATTTATACATGAACAAAATAGTATACCAGGTAAATCTAATAGAAGTTTAGAAAAATATGCAGATAGCATAGGTATAAGTTTTTTAGATAGTAAAAAATATTTTAAAGATCAAAGTAAAGTATATTTTACAGGAAACCCATGTAGTGAAAATGCAATAATTTCTAAAAAACAAGATAAATCAAAATTTAATATAAAAGATAATAGAAAAGTAGTATTAATAGTTAGTGGAAGTTTAGGATCAAGTGTAATAAATGAAAAAATGATAGATTTCTTAAAAAAATCAAATAACAAAGACTATGATATAATTTACGTAACTGGTAACAAATACTATGATGAATTTAATAAAAATACATTTGCTAAGAATATACATATTTATCCATATATAGATAATATGGCAGGACTTTTAAAATCAGTTGACGTTGTAGTAAGTAGAGCAGGTGCTAGTAGTTTAAGTGAAATATTAGCACTTAAAGTACCTAGTATAATAATACCTAGTCCATACGTAGCAAATAATCATCAATACTATAATGCATTAAGTTTAAAAAATAATAATGCTTGTATAATGATAGAAGAAAAAGATCTTAATAGTAAAATATTAATGGATAGTATAGATAAATGTTTAGATACAAAGTTTAAAAATGAATTAATTAATAATATGAATAAATTATCAGTTAATGATAGTTCTACAAAAATATATAATATACTTAAAGAACTTACAAAGTAGGTGAGTTATGAAAAAGAAAACAAAAAAGAAATTAAATTTCAAAAGAACACTAGTATTTATATTATTTTTATATATAGTAGGATTTAGTATATATTTATTAGTTAATCAAAAAATAAAACATATAGAAATTAATGGAAATAACTTAGTTAAAGATAGTGAAATATTAAGAGTAAGTAAACTTAAAGATTATCCATCTATGTTAAGATATAGTTCACGTTCTATAAAAAAGAATATACAAAGTATAGAATTGATAGATACAGTTAAAGTAAAAAAATGGTTTGGTTCTAAAGTAATTATAGATATAAAAGAAAATAAAGTATTGTTTTATTATAAAGATACAGATAAAATAGTTTTAAGTAATGGAAATATTATTAAAAATAATTATAATTTATTAGGAATTCCTATATTAATTAGTGATTTAAAAGGAGATGTATTTAACGATTTAGTTAAATATTATAAAGTATTAAATGATAATATAATATATGAAATTAATAGTATAGAATATTTTCCTTTAAAAGATGAAAATGGTAATATTATAGGAGATAAAAGATTTAAAATAATTATGAATGATACTAATACAATAATAGTTAATACTAAGACTATTAGTGTATTAAATAAGTATAATGATATATATGCATCACTTGGAGGAAGAGTTGGAACAATAAATATAGATTCAGATGAAATAAGTAATCTAGTATTTATACCATATGAGGGATAGTTTATGAATTATGATGTAGAAATGAATAATATAATTAAAAATTTAAAATATAAACCAAAATTATTATTACATTCTTGTTGTGCACCGTGTTCTACTACTTGTATAGAAAGATTAAAAGATTATTTTGATATAACTATAATATATTATAATCCTAATATAGAGCCAATATCAGAATATGAAAAAAGAAAACAAGAACAAATTAAAATAATTAAATTATATAATATAAAGTATGTTGATTGTGATTATGATAATGATTTATTTCATAATATGTCTAATGGTTTAGAAAATATTTCTGAAAGAGGAATACGTTGTCATAAATGTTATAGATTAAGACTTGACTATGTTGCTAACTTTGCTAAAAATAATGGATATGATTATTTTTGTACAACATTAACAGTAAGTCCATATAAATTAAGTAATGTAATAAATGAAATAGGATTTGATTTAGAAAAAAAATATAATATAAAATATTTATGTAGTGATTTTAAAAAACAAAATGGATATAAAAAATCAATAGAGTTATCAAATAAATATGGTTTATATAGACAAAATTATTGCGGTTGTATATATTCAAGAAAGGGTGAAATTAATGAATAAGAAAGGGTTTACATTAGTAGAACTTTTAGCAGTAATAGTTATACTAGGTTTAGTTATAACAATCGTTGGAACTAAAGGATTTGGAGCATTTGATAATACAAAAAAGGCTATTACAAGACAAAATATAAATGCTATAAAAGAAAGTGCCAAAGTTTACTTAACTGATGTTATATATTGTGATGATGATATAGATACTGATTTTGTAAATGAAACTAAATTAAGTTTAAACTTAGATGAATCTGTTAAAAATTGTGAAGATTTAAAAACATATTATAATATTAGTCGAACTATACCGTTTTCTTTCTTAAAAGATAATAAATATATTTCTGGAAGTGATATTGAAGATGATAGTTTATATAATAATGATAAAATAGAAATAACAGGAAGAATAAATGAGAGTAAAATTGAAATCAATGTAAATTTAAAATAGATTTATGTTGATTTTTTTATTGATTTAATATATTATTAAATAGTTAATGAAAGAGGGATGTTATGAATTTAGTAATAGTAGAATCTCCAAGCAAAACTAAAGCTATAGGGAAATACTTAGGTAGTAACTATAAAGTAGTATCTAGTAAAGGACATGTTAGAGACTTGGCAACTAGTGGGAAATTTGGTTTAGGAGTTGACGTTCTAAATGATTTCCATCCTAACTATGTTCCTATTTCAGGAAAGAAAAAAATAATAAATAGTTTAAAAAAAGAATCACTTAATAGTGATATTGTCTATTTAGCAACAGACCCAGATAGAGAAGGAGAAGCAATAAGTTGGCATTTATACGACTCAATAGGATTAGATGACAGTAAATATGAAAGAGTTCTATTTAATGAAATAACAGAACCAGCAGTTAAAGAAGCTATGAAACATCCTAGAAAAATTGATTATAGTTTAGTAAAAAGTCAAGAAACTAGAAGAATATTAGATAGAATAATCGGATTTAGATTATCTAAATTAATGCAATCTAAAACTGGTGGTAAATCAGCTGGTCGTGTACAAAGTGTTGCACTTAAATTAATAGTTGATAGAGAAAGAGAAATAGAAAAATTTATTCCAGTTGAATATTGGACAATAGATGCTATATTTGATAATTTAGAATCTTCATTAGAAAAATATAATAATAAAAAAATTGAAATAAAAAATGAAGAAGAAGTAGATAAAATATTAAGTGAACTAGATAAAACTTTTACTGTTCAAAATATAGAATCTAAAGAAAAAACAAAAAAAGGTGTTATGCCATTTACTACTTCTACATTACAACAAGCTTGTTCTATAAAATTTAATTATGGTTCATCAAGAACAATGAACATTGCTCAAAAATTATATGAAGGAATAGATATTGGTACAGAAACTACTGGTTTAATATCATATATGAGAACAGATTCTACAAGATTATCTAATATATTTGTAACAGACACTTTAAATTATATAGAAAATACTTATGGTAAAGAATATGTAGGTAATGTTAAAGTAAGTAAAAAGAATGAAAACGTTCAAGATGCACACGAAGCAATAAGACCAACTAGTATAATTAGAACACCAGAAAGTGTTAAAGAATTCTTATCAACGGAAGAATATAAAGTATATAGTATTATATATTATAGAGCACTTGCAAGTTTAATGAAAGATTCAAAAGTAAAACAAACAACAATTTTATTAGATAATAATAATTATACTTTCAAATCAACAGGACAAATAACTGTATTTGATGGTTTCTTGAAAGTCTATAGCGATTATATGAGTAATGAAGAAACTATATTACCAGATTTAAAAGTAGGTGAAGTTTTAACAAGTAACGAAATAAAGAAAGAACAACACTTTACAAAACCTTTAGCAAGATATACAGAAGCATCACTAATTAAAGAAATGGAAAGTCTAGGAATAGGTAGACCAAGTACTTATGCAAAAGTAATGGAAACTTTAAAACAAAGAGCATATGTAACTATTAAAGATAAAAAGTTTTATCCAACTGAAATAGGTATGGAAACAACAGATAAATTACAAGAATTCTTTTCTAATATAATTAATGTTGAATATACTGCAAATATGGAAAATGAACTAGATTTAATAGCAGAAGATAAACTTAATAATATTAAAGTATTAAGCGAATTCTATAATGATTTTGAACCATTAGTAGAAAAAGCATTTAGTGAAATGGAAAAAAAGAAACCTGAATTAACTGGTGAAAAATGTCCAGAATGTGGTAACGATTTAGTAGTAAGAAAAGGTAGATTCGGAGCATTTACTGCCTGCTCTAATTATCCAGTTTGTAAATACGTAAAAAAAGAAGAAAGAGAAGTAAAAGAAATTTGTGATTGTCCAGTATGTAAAAAAGGTAAAATAATAGAAAAAATGACAAGACGAAAAAAAGTCTTTTACGGATGCTCTAACTATCCTAAATGTAAAACTGCAACTTGGTTTGTTCCAACAGGTAAGTTATGTCCTGAATGCAATAACTTATTAGTTAAGAAAAATGATGAAATAAAATGTTCTAATTGTGATTATGTTGAATAAAGAAGCAATATTAAAAAAATTAGAAACACTTAACTTAAATAAAGATAAAATAATAATTATAAGTGGTGCTGCTTTAGTATTACAAGATATAATAGAATACACTTCAGATATAGATTTATCTTGTGAAAAAGAATATTATAAAGAAATAAACTGGAATACAAAAATAGGATATTTTAATACAGAAATAAAATATTACGATTGTTTCGAAATAGGTACTAACTTTTATGACACAAAAAATATAGTTAAAATAAATAATTATAACTTACAAAATCTAAATTCCATATATAAACTAAAATTATTAGAAAATAAATTAAAAGATAAAGAAACAATTAAAAAATTAGAAAAGATATTAACAATTTAATTATTGTTAACTCCGTTTCTAAAAGAACGGAGTTTTTATATAAAAAAATAAACATTTTAACCTTAAATTAAAGATACGCTTATCAAAATAAATAAATTTTGATATAATATTTAAACGAGGTAGTACTATGAGAAGAAATGATGTAAAATACGAAGAATTATCACCAATGATGCAACAATATATGGACATAAAAAAAGATTATGAAGATGTACTTTTATTTTATAGATTAGGAGATTTTTACGAATTATTTTTTGAAGATGCTGAGATAGCAAGCCGTGAATTAGAATTAACTTTAACTGGTAAAAATGCTGGATTAAAAGAACGTGTTCCAATGTGCGGTGTTCCACATCATTCAGTTAAAAACTACATAGAAAAATTAGTAAATAGTTCATATAAAGTAGCAATAGCAGAACAATTAGAAGACCCTAAGTCTACTAAAGGTACTGTAAAACGTGGAGTAGTACAAGTAGTAAGTAAAGGAACTCTAGTTGACTTAGAATATTTAGATAGTAAAGATTCTAATTATATTGGTAGTATAATAGATTATAATTACGAATATTTAATAACTTATGCTGATATATCAACAGGAGAACTATATAGTGAAACACTAATACACGATCAAAATAAACTAATAAATGAAATATTAAATATAAATTTAAAAGAAGTTTTAATAACAAATGATTTTGATATTGAACTATTAAATATATTAAAAAATAATTATAATATAAATATGACTATAAGTGATAAATTACTTGATAATAAATATGATTTCGTATATAAACATATTAATGATGAAAGAGTTATAAATGGTATTAAACATCTATTTTATTATTTAAGTGTTAAAGAATTAAATAATTTAGATCATATGAATGAAGTAAATATTATAAAACATGATGATTATTTAAATATGGATGTACATACTATACGTAATTTAGAATTATTTGAAACATTACGTTTAAAAGAAAGACAATATAGTCTTATATGGTTAATAGATAAAACAAAAACAGCAATGGGTGCTAGAACATTAAAAAATATGATGTTACATCCATTAAAAGATATTAAATTAATTAATGAAAGATTAGATATAGTAGAAAAATTAAATAATGAATTTTTATTAAGAGAAAACTTAAGAAATAACCTTTATGAAATATATGATTTAGAACGATTATGTGGTAAAGTTATATGTGGTAATTTAAATGCAAGGGATGTTTTGCAAATAAAAAAATCATTAAGTGTTTTACCCAATATAAAAAATATAATAAAAGAATTAAATTTTGATTTTGAAATAGAAACTCATAATGATTTATATAATTTATTAGAAAGATCTATATACGAAGAACCACCAGTAACTATAAAAGAAGGTTATTTAATTAAAACTGGTTATAATAAAGAATTAGATGAACTAAAAGAATTACGTAGTGGTGGTAAAGAATTTATTAGTAGCCTAGAAAGTAGTGAAAGGGAACATACAGGAATAAGTAATTTAAAAGTAGGATTTAATAAAGTATTTGGTTACTATATTGAAGTTAGTAAAGGTAACGTAGATAAAATAAAAGATGAATATGGTTGGGAAAGACGTCAAACTTTAACAAATGCAGAAAGATTTATAACACCACTATTAAAAGAAAAAGAAGCTCTTGTTTTAAACGCAGAAGAAAGAATAATAGATTTAGAATATAATCTATTTATGGAAATAAAATCTATAATAAAAGACAATATAAAATCTTTAAAGAAAACAGCATACTTAATAAGTTTATTAGATGCATATAGTTCTTTATCTATTATAAGTGAAGAATATAAATTAGTTAGACCAGAATTAACGAAAGAAAGAAAAGTTTTAGTTTATGATGGATTTCATCCAGTAGTTGAAAGTATTTCAAAAAGTACATATGTTAAAAATGATATTATAATGGATGAAAACACAAATACACTTTTAATTACAGGACCAAATATGAGTGGTAAAAGTACTTATATGAGACAATTTGCAATAACCATTATACTTGCTCAAATGGGATCATTTGTACCAGCAACTAGAGCTACATTACCAATATTCGATTCAATATTTACAAGAATAGGTGCTAGTGATGACTTAGTAGGTGGAGAGTCAACATTTATGGTAGAAATGTTAGAAGCTAAAAACGCTTTAACGAATGCTACAGAAAATAGTTTAATATTATTTGATGAATTAGGTCGAGGTACTGCAACATATGATGGTTTATCAATAGCACAAGCAATATTAGAATATGTAGATAGTAAAATAAAATGTAAAACATTATTTTCAACACACTATCACGAATTAACTGATTTAGAAAACACACATAAAACAATTAAAAACGTACACGTAGAAGCAGTAGAAAAAGATGGAGTAATAACATTTTTACATAAAGTAAAAAGTGGTGCAATAGATAAAAGTTACGGTATTCACGTTGCTAGTTTAGCTAATATGCCAACTGATGTAATAAAAAGAGCTAATGAAATATTAGCTGTGTATGAAAATGAAAAAAACAATGTAGTCATTCCAAAAAAACAAGAACAAATAACTTTTGCTTTTGAAGAAAAAGAAGATAAACTAAAAGAAGAATTAGATAAAATAGATATACTAAAAATAACTCCTATAGATGCAATAAATATTTTATATAAGTTAAAAGAAATGGAAAAATAATAATGATAAATATATTTTATGATGAAATAATTAAAGAAGCTTCACTTGGTAGAGTATATACTTATTATAAAGATAATATAGATAATATCCCATATAATATAGTATTTAATACTGTAATAGAAGAAGACAATATAAATTATACATATAAAAAAGAAAATAATAATTTATTTATACCAACATTAGTTATAAGAAATAAATTATTATTTAATACTTTATTAGAAAAATACCTAATATTATCTTTAGAATTTTATACTAATGATAACTACATAGAAAATGAAAATAAAATAAAAAAAATACTAACTTTATTATGGTCTAATGCAACATATGAAGATTTTAACGAACCAATAAATTTTTTAAGAAAAAGAATAGATTTTTTTAATAATAATTTAGATGATTATCAAGAAGAAAAATATATAAATTTTATAGAATGGGAAAGTACTATAGGATTAAAAACAACAAAGGCTAGTATACTTAATGAAACACCATATAAGTTTCAAATAACACTTTATAATGGAGAATATAAATTTAATTTACCAATAATATATTATGGAATTAGTAATAATACTGTTTATATTTATGCTATACAAAATAATAAAGATTTTAATAAAGAAAATAATAAATATCAAAAATATATTAAAAGAAAACTTTATTCTTTAAATGAAGGATTAGATATTAAAAAAGAAAATTATGATAATTATGATATAGGTAATATTAAAGATATAAGTAATTCATTTTTATTAGCAGTAGCTTTGTTTATTAATGTACTAGAAAATAAATTTATAGATAAAATAGTGGTTAGTACATTTTTACCTACAAGATATAATAGTAAAGAAATAATGTTAGATTTATTTAAAGAAAAATTAAATGATAAAGTTAATTCTATTAGAGATGATAACAATAAGATACAAAGCAATTTAACAGAAAAATTTGTAAGGTTATTTTTAAGACTAAGTTATCATTATGATGGTATTAATGTTAGTAATTATCCTAATGAAGTATCTAATAACTTAGTATTAAGTTTAAATAATACTAATAAGATAAATAATAGTATTTTAAAAAGTTTACATGATGAATTTAATAATAAAAATAAAAAGATATAATGTTTTAAATTATATCTTTCTTTATTTATTTAAAAAATCTAAATCAAATACTTCATAATCTGAATCTGTTTTTTGTTTTAATTCTTGATATTTTTCATTATTTTTTAAAGCATCTTTATTTCTATTTGAAATTTCTAAAGATTCAGTTAAACCTTTCATAGTTAAATCAGAGTCATCTACGTCAATTGCTTTAACTAATTCTTCAAATGTAGTATCACCATTTATTACTTTAGTAAGTCCATCTTGTAACATAGTTATTGTTCCACTACTATATACTAAGTCTCTTAAATCTTCTTTTTTCATATTATTAGTTATAGCATCTCTAATTTCTTGATTTATCATTAATACTTCATGTATAGCCATACGACCACTATAACCTTCGTGACATTTCTCACAACCTTTGGCTTCGTATATTTCATTAATATCTAAATTTAAACTATCTTTAAATACTTTCTTTTCATATTGCGTAGTAGGTCTAGTACCTCTACAATATGGACAAAGTTTTTTAGTTAATTTTTGACTTACAATACCAGTTAATGCTGTACCAAGTAAGTAACGTTCAATATTCATATCAAGCAATCTTTCAATAGTATTTAATGCACTATTAGTATGTATTGTTGATAAAACTAAGTGTCCTGTAATAGAAGCACGAACAGCAATTCTAGCAGTTTCATCATCTCTTATTTCTCCGATCATTACTATATCGGGGTCTTGACGTAAGATACTACGTAGACTTGCAGCAAACGTTAAACCAATATCACTCATAACTTGAACTTGATTAACACCAGGAATATTCATTTCTATTGGATCTTCAACAGTTATTATATTTCTATCAATAGTATTTAATCTTTGTAAAATGGAGTAAACAGTTGTTGATTTACCACTACCTGTAGCACCTGTTACAAGAATAATACCATTTGGTTCAGAAATCATTTTTTTAATTTTTTTTAAGTTAGTATCATTAAAACCTAATGTTTCTAAACCTTGACTACTCATAGTATAATCTAAAATACGTATAACAATATTTTCTCCCATATTAGTAGGTAAAGAACTGACACGCAAATCTACATCTTTATCTTGAATTTTTTGCTTTATTGCTCCATCTTGAGGAATACGACTTTCAGTTATATTCATACCAGCAAGTATTTTAACACGAGTAATCATATTTTTTTTAACGTAAGCTGGTACTTTAGTATAATTTCTAAGATCACCATCAATACGAATTCTAACATGTATACCATCTTCTGTTGGATTAAAATGTATATCACTTGCTTTACTATTAATAGCGTCTATTATAATAGAGTTGACTATATCAGTAATAGCAACGTTTTCATAATCATAAGTTTTAATAAAAGATTCATTAGCGGTATTATTAGGCAATTTATTATTACTATCTATTAAATCACTATAAATATTTTCATTCATAACACCACTCCTTATTCTATAAATAATTATATCATAAAAATAATTAAACTCAATAATTTTTCTTGAAAATATAAATAAAGTATTTTATAATATAGAAAATACATTGAAATTGAGGAGTATATTAAATATTTTTTAAAGAGAGTTAGTGGTAGGTGTAAACTAATAAAAATTTTAATAGAAGGTAGCAATGGAGTAGAATATCTGAATTTAGTAAGATATTACGTTAACTGCGTTAAAGTTTAGAGGTGTATAATTACACAAAATAAGGTGGTAACACGGTATTTCGTCCTTAGGAATATCCGTGTTTTTTTAATTTAGAAAGGATAGATATTATGTTAGAAAAAAAATATAATCATAAAAGTGTAGAAGAAGGAAAAAATGATTTTTGGAAAGATTCAGGTTATTTTGAAAGTGGGGACATTACCAAAAAACCATTTTGTATAGTTTTGCCTCCACCTAACGTTACTGGAAAACTTCATTTAGGACACGCTTTAGATGTAGCACTACAAGACGCAATAATTAGATATAAAAGAATGGAAGGCTACGATACACTATGGCTACCTGGAATGGATCATGCTGCAATAGCAACAGAAGCAAAAGTAGTTAAAAGATTAAAAGAATATGGTAAAGATAAATATAAAGTTGGTAGAGAAAATTTCTTAAAAGAATGCTGGAAATGGACTTTTGAACACGGAGAATATATTAGAAAACAATGGGCTAAATTAGGAGTAAGTTTAGATTATTCAAAAGAACGTTTTACATTAGATGAAGGTTTATCTGAAGCAGTAAAAAAAGTATTTGTTGATTACTATAATAAAGGACTTATTTATCGTGGAGAAAAACTTATAAATTGGGATCCAGTTGCAAAGACAGCGCTTTCAAACGAAGAAGTTATATACAAAGAAGAAAAAAGCGCATATTATCACTTGAAATATAGATTAGAAGGTAGTGACGAGTATATCGTTGTTGCAACAACACGACCTGAAACATTATTTGGTGATACAGCAGTTGCTGTTAACGAAAATGATGAAAGATATAAAAAATATATAGGTAAAAACGTTGTATTACCAATTCAAAACAGATTAATTCCAGTTATTACTGATGAACACGCTGATATGACTAAAGGCACGGGAGCAGTAAAAATAACTCCTGCAAGTGATCCTAATGACTTTGAAGTTGGAAATAGACATAATCTAGAAAGAATTATCATTATGAATGATGACGCCACTATGAATGAAGCGTGTGGTAAATATGCTGGATTAACTCGTGAAGAATGTAGAAAAGAAGTTGTACGTGAATTAGAAGAAAAAGGAATTTTATTAAAAACAGAACCAATTACTCACGAAGTAGGTCATAGTGAGAGAACTGATGCAATTATAGAACCTATGATAAAAAAACAATGGTTTGTAAAAATGAGACCACTAGCAGATAAAGTATTAGAAAATCAAAAGAAAAGTGATACTAAAGTTCATTTTATACCATCAAGTTTTGAAAAAACTATGAATCATTGGATGGAAATTAGTTATGACTGGTGTATTTCAAGGCAATTATGGTGGGGACATAGAATACCTGCATGGTATAAAGATAATGAGGTATATGTAGGAGTTACTCCGCCAAAAGGAAATGGCTGGGTACAAGATGAAGATGTATTAGACACTTGGTTTTCAAGTGCCTTATGGCCATTTGCAACTTTAGGTTGGCCAAATGATACTGATTTACTAAAAAGATATTACCCTAATAATGTTTTAGTAACAGGATACGATATAATCCCATTCTGGGTTAATAGAATGACTTTCCAAGGCGAAGAAATATTAGGAAAACGTCCATTTGAACATTGTTTAATTCACGGACTTATTCGTGATAAAGAAGGAAGAAAATTTTCAAAAAGTTTAGGAAATGGTATAGATCCTTTTGATATGATAGAAACATATAGTGCAGATGCACTAAGATATTATTTAGCAACAGATGTTGCTCCAGGAACAGATATGAGATTTGATGAAGAAAAAATTAAATCAAACTGGAACTTTATAAACAAAATATGGAATGCTTCAAGATTTGTATTATCTAACATAGAAGATTTAAAAGAAATAAATTTAGAAAACTTAGAACCAGTTGATAAATGGATACTAACTAAATTTGAAAATACATTAAGCACTGTAAAGAAATTTATGGATAAATATCAATTTAATAATGCAGGTAGTGCAATATATGAATTTACTTGGAATTATTTCTGTGATTATTATATAGAAATGGCTAAATATACAATTGATAATCAAAATACAAAAAGTGTATTATGTTTAATACTTACAAATATATTAAAAATGTTACATCCATTTATGCCATTTGTTACAGAAGAAATATACAGTATGTTACCAGTAAAAGAAGAAAAATCTATTATGATATCAAAATATCCTAAACATAATAAAAAATATATATTCCCACTAGAAGAACAAGTAGTAGATGACGAAATAGAATTTATAAAGAATTTCAGAAACATAAAAGCAGAAAACAACATTACTAAAGATATGAAAGTTATGTTTGATACAACAGATAATAATGACTTAATTGTTAAAATGTTAAAATTAAATGATAACTTAGTTGATAAACCATTAGGTATAAAATCATATAAAGTATTCTCTAATAAAATAAAAGCAACTATTTTCTTTGAAAAAGTAGAAACTGAAGGAGATAAAAAACTAAAAGAAGCACAAATTAAATTATTAACATCATCTATCGAAAGAAGAGAAAAACTATTATCTAATGAAAACTATGTAAACAAAGCACCAGCAAAAATAGTAGCATTAGATAGAAAAAAATTAGAAGAAGAAAAAAGAAAGTTAGAAGAACTATTAAAGTAATCCTAACTTTTTTCTTGCATTAAATATAAAAGTTTTATATAATCGATAATAGAGAGGAGTGTAGATATTATAGGTATCTGTAATATCAAATAATATGGAAAGTTTAGAATATGGATTAAATGGGAGTAATGGAATAGCTGATGCTACAATGTTAAACTCAACAATGAGCTTATTATTTATGGGAATGGTAATATTTAGTTCAATACTTTCACTAATAATGATTATAAGCTTATGGAAAATATTTACTAAAGGAAATAAACCGGGATGGGCTTCATTAATACCATTCTATAATATGATAGTACTAACACAAATAGCAGATTTATCAATAGTTTATTTCATTTTATTATTAGTACCAATCGTTCAAATTTATGCAATTATTAAAATTTATATAAATATTGCAAAGAAATTTGGTAAATCAAGTTCTTTTGCTATTGGATTGGTTTTCTTACCAATAATATTTTTCCCAATTTTAGCATTTTCTGATGAAGAAGTAAAAACACCTACAGAAACTAATAATAATAACTTTAATCCTGAAAATGTTATAAATAACAAAGAAGAACAAACTAATACTACTAATATTGATAATGGAATACCAACAACTATTAATTCAAATATAGAAAGTGTTAAAAATGAAGAACCAAATACTAACGGAGAAAACGTATTAAATTCAAATAATAAATCTACAGAAGTTACAAAAAATGATTTAAATACAAACTTAAATGTAGATAGTAGTTTAAATACAGTTAATAATAATTTAACGACAGACTCTATGAGTACAAATAGTACTAACTTAAATAATGAACAAGTTGTAGATAATAATGATTTAAATACTTTAAAATCTAATAATGTAGTTAATGAGTCAAATAATATAGAACCAGTAGTATTAAAATCATTAGAAGAAGAAAATGCAAAATTAAATAGTGATAAAGTAGTAGATAATACTCTAGAAACAAATAATCTAACTCAAGAAGTAACTAATAATGAACCTATAGTTAATAATAACGTAAATGCATTTAATCAAACACCTATAGTAAAACCTGAAAATTTAAATATAAATAACGCATTTAATGAACCAAATACTAACCCTGTTCAAAATAATACTATAAATAATAATGAGTTAGCAAATAATACTGAAACTGTAAATCAAACTACAACGGTTGATGCATTTAATCAAAAACCCGAATTAAATAATGAAGTAGAAAATTTAAACGTAAATAATAATCAAGAATTAAACACTAAAACAAATCAAAATACTACTAATGAAGTTCCAGAACAATTAAATATTAATTCAGAAACTACATCAAATACTGTTGAAACACTAGATAGCCAAAGTAATATAAACTTAGATATACCAACAGTTAATACAACTGATGTAAACGTAAAAAAATGTAAAAATTGTGGTAATGAAATGCCTAGTATAGTTTCCGTATGTCCTAACTGTGGAACTGACAACGAATAGTTTTCCTATTCGTTTTTTCTTTACAATTTTTAATAATAACTTTATAATTATTATAGGGCGATAATATGAGAGATTCTGAATCATTAAAGATTACTTTAAATAGTTTAAAAAATAGATACAAAACTGCAACTAATGAAAGTGATAAAATAAGAGCACAACAATTATATAAAATGTTTATAAAAGATTTAATAAAGAGCGATCCAAAATATTTTGAACAATACAAACAAGATATAAAAGAGTTAGGTATTGATTCCAATATTAACAACGTATACCTAACAAAAGAAAAATCAAAAATAAATGAAGAAAAAAAAGAGATAGTATCTATTAAAGAAGATAAATTTATAACAAAATTAAAAGAAGATATAGAAAATATTAATACTTTATCATTTATTACGTGGTTAAATAATTATAAAGAATATATCAAAACCATAGATAATAAAAAAGAACTAAATAATAAAGTTATTGTATTATTAAATAGTAAAAATTTAGATACTAAATATAAGAAAATGTTTATAAATGCAATGGATGAAAAAAATAATATAAAAAGCGATGCAATAAAAAAAGTTGAAGAAAAAAAAGACAAAGTAGATAATAAAGATGAACCATTAAATATAGTTAGAGTAAAGAAAACATTTAATTCTAAAGTACAAAATATGGTTAAAGAATTTAATATGAATAAACTACTTAAAGAACATAATCTAACTTTAGAAAATAATAAAATTGTAGATAAACTTGGTAATGTATTATTTGGAAAAGGTATTGCTGGTATTTTATATAGAGTAATAAAAAGAAAAGTATTAAATAATAGTGATGATGGTAAAATAGATAAAAATTATAAAAAAAATAGATACTTATCAATGCTACTTAGTATGAAAAATAAAAATGAATATAAGAAAAAATTTACTGACTATGAAGAACAAGAAGAAACAGAAGAGAATAATTTAATCCAAAAAGGAATGGGGAAGGTTAAATGATAGAAAGTGGATCAATAGTATCATTATCAAATAATAAAAAATATATGATAACAGATTCAACATATGAAAATGGTATTCTTTACTATTTAACTTTAGAAGTTGATTATAATACAGAAATGCCAAAAGATGAAAGTGTATTTTTTAAAGACAGCGATAATAATACTTTAACACCAATTACTAATGAAAGTGATATTGATTTTTTAAAAACAGTATTTGTTAATAAATTTTTAAGTAGTTATATGGAAAATGATGAAGATTAAACTTTACGTTTAGTCTTTATTTAATTCTTTTTTTATGATAAAATTTAATAGGAATAGGGTGTAAGAATGGCAAAATATGATGAAAGTTCAATAAAAATATTAGAAGGTCTAGAAGCAGTAAGAAAAAGACCTGGTATGTATATTGGATCAACAGATAAAAGAGGACTTCACCATTTAGCATGGGAGATAATTGATAATTCAATAGATGAAATTATTAATGGTTTTGGTTCTAAAATAAAAATAACAATAAATTCTGATGGTAGCCTAACAGTTAGAGATAATGGTAGAGGAGTACCAATTGGAAAACACGCAAGCGGTAAAAGTACTCCTGAGGTAATATATACAATACTTCATGCTGGAGGAAAATTTTCAGAAAGTGGATACAAGGTATCTGGTGGATTGCACGGTGTAGGTGCAAGTGTAGTTAATGCATTAAGTGAATGGATGAACGTTACTATTTATAGAGATGGACTAATTAGTGTTATAAAATTCGTTGATGGTGGAAAAGTAAGTGAACCTTTAAAAATAGTAGGTAAAACAAAAGAAACTGGTACAGAAGTAACATTTATGCCAGATAAAGAAATATTTAAAACAACACAATTTTCATTCACTACACTTTGTGAAAGAATGCAAGAAAGTGCATTTTTATTAAAAAATTTAACTGTAGAAATAATTGATGTTGTAGATGAATTAGATGTTACATATCACTATGAAAATGGTTTAATATCTTTTGTTGAATACATAAATGAAAAAAGAAATCCGCTACATAAAATTGTTCCAATACGTGGTATAAAAAATGATATAGAAGTTGATATTGCATTACAATACACAGACTCTTATAGTGAAGATATATTATCATTTGTAAATAATGTAAAGACAAGTGATGGTGGTACACATGAAGTAGGATTTAAAACGGGTATTACTAAAGTATTTAATGATTATGCTAGAACTAATAATATTTTAAAAAGTAAAGATTCAAATTTTGATGGTAGTGACGTAAGAGAAGGATTAACTGCAGTAATTAATTTAAAAATTCCAGAAAAGTTTTTACAATTCGAAGGACAAACTAAAGGTAAATTAGGTACACCTGAAGCAAGACCTGTAGTAGAATCTATAGTATATGACAACTTAAAATTCTTTTTAGAAGAAAATAGAGATGTTGCAGTTACAATAATAGAAAAGGCTTTAAAAAGTAAAAATGCACGTGAAGCAGCTAGAAAAGCAAGAGAAGAAGCTAGAAATGGTAAAAGTAAAAAAAATGAAGCAAAAAGTTTAAGTGCTAAATTGACACCTCCTCAAACAAGAAATCCTAAAATTAATGAATTATTTATAGTAGAAGGAAATTCAGCAGGAGGAACTGCAAAAAAAAGTAGAGATAGAAAATTCCAAGCAATACTTCCTCTAAGAGGAAAAATAATTAATACTGAAAAGGCTAATCTAAGTGATATATTTAAAAATGAAGAAATAAATACTATAATTCATTGTATTGGTGCAGGAGTTGGAAATGATTTTGATGTAAAAGATATTAATTACGATAAAGTTATAATTACTACCGATGCCGATGATGATGGTGCACATATTCAGTGTTTACTATTAACATTCTTCTATAGATTTATGAAACCATTAATAGAAACAGGACATTTATATATAGCAATGCCTCCGCTTTTTAGAGTTGATTATAATAAAGAAACTAAATATTTTTGGACAAATGAAGAATTAAAAGAATATACAAGTGGTAAAACAAATTATAAAGTTCAAAGATATAAAGGGTTAGGTGAAATGAATCCAGGACCATTCTGGGAAACTACTATGTGTCCAGAAACTAGAAACTTAATAAAGGTTTCAATTAATGATGCTGTATTAGCAGAAAAAAGAGTTAATACATTAATGGGTGATGTAGTAGAACCACGTAAAGAATGGATTAACGAAAACGTAGAATTTTCTCTAGAAGATGATTTTAAAATAAATTAAAAATATATAAAAATTTATAATGTGTAATAAAATTAAAACAGATTCTGATAATTACTTTTAAGAATCTGTTTTTTAGTTATAAAAATTAAACTAAATAAATATTTTTGTTCTTTGATATATATAATTTTTTTTGATAATCTTTTCTAAGAAAGGAGAAATAATATGAAAAATCTTGTATTTTTAATAGGAAGACTTACAGAAGAACCTATTGTAAAAGTAAGTGAAAACAATAAAAATCATTGCGTTATAACACTAGCAGTACAACGTGATTTTAAAAATTCTGAAGGTGTTTACGTAAGTGATTTTATAAGATGTTCTTTGTGGAACGCAGTTGCTACAAAAGTAAGTGAATATTGTAACAAAGGTGATCTTATTGGAATAAAGGGAAGAATACAAAATAGATCTTATGTAGAAAATGAAGAAACAAAATACATTACAGAAATAATTGCAGATAAAGTAAGTTTCTTATCAAGTAGAAAAACTGAAGAAGAATAAAAAAACATACCTATTGTATGTTAATCAAATTTTATCAAATCAAATTTATATAATGGATTAATTTGTTTTAAAGTTTTTAGTAATTTCTTATTAGATTCAATTGTTTGTATTTCGTATGATTTATCATTTTGGTCGTTTTGATCGTTATACGATAGAAAATTATTTATCATATAAATTCTTAAATGTTTATCATTTGGTAAAACATAATTGTTGCTAGCAACGCATTTTTCTATAAAATCTAATGTTTTATTGTCATAGTCCTCTTCAATATCAGCGTTTTCACCAAAAAAGTTAATATTATCATCAAATTCTTCTTCACTATCATAATGATATGATGAATCAATATTGTGTAATTTTTCGTCTAATTCGTCTTCATAGTTAAAAACAGTTATTTCTATAAAATTATCTGCTAAAATTTTTCTTACGGTAAATACTTTTAAAAAGTTTAAATCTTCGTTACTTAAATTATATTTTTTCATAACCATCTTATCTAACTCTTTTGTATTAATAAACTTATTTAATTGTTCTTCTTGATTTGCATAGGAAAAATTAGAGATAAAATCAATTATAATATTTAAATAATAATTAGAAATACTTTCAATTTTTGCAAAAGATTTTTGAATATCATTAAATAATTCTTTGTTTTTTTCTATAGTCTTTTTATTTAGATTAGGATTAATTTCAAAGCCATCATTTTTAATAAAAGATTTACTAGAAATATTTTTAAAAGCAAGTTCAGTAGTTTTTAATTTAAATGAAAATTCACTAGAAGTCATCTCTTTTATTTTGGATAGGTTTTCTTTAATAAAATTTAAATATCTTTTATTTTTAGTCTCTATTGCATAAACTAAAGCATTTTCTAATAATGTTACTTTATATTTATCAAAATAAGATTCATTAAATAAATTCAAAACCTTTATAGTAGGAGTTAAATTTAATTTAAGTGGGAAAGAAAAAGTGGTTTTATCACTATTTATTAGTTTTTTAAGTTCATTGTCATAACTTAATTGAAGAATTATCTTTATAATTTCATTTTCCATATCAATACCTCTTTTAAAATTACTTACTATTATACAAATAATAAGTAATTAAATCAACAAAAAATTATATATTTTAATAGGGTGAATTATGAAATATTTTAAATTAATAGGAATTATGTCATTATTAGTATTTTCTTTTTATTTAACAGATTTAGCTACTGAGTTTGCAATTAACAGTAATCCATTAATGCAAACAATTAAAGATAATAGTAAAAATTATAATACAACATCTGTAAATGCAACAATAAACAATAATACTATTATTCCTGGAATAAAAGGTAAAGTAGTTAATGAAATGGAAAGTTTTTTAAATATGAAAGATTTTGGATCATTTAATTCAAATTATTTATTATATGATTTTATAGAACCAGAAGTAAGTTTAAATGATAACAAAGAAAAAATAATTATATCAGGCAATAAAAAACTAAGACAAGTTACGTTATTAGTAAGAGACACTAATTTAATTGAATATTTAAAAAATAATAAATATAAGTATACAAAATTAATTAAATATGATGATTTATTAGATAAAGATAATGTAAATATTGAAAGTGATAGATTAAAGTTTTTAGATGTAGACACATTATTAAATAAAAAGAAATTAAATAATAAAATATGTGTTATAGATTATTCTAATATAGAAAATTGTAAAAAGAAAAAATACTATATTGTTAAACCCAATATAGTTATTAAAAATAATAATATGGTAAGTAATATAAGCAATATAGATAATGGTAGTATTATTTATTTAAGTGATAATTTATCCTTAGATAATTTAAAAATAATTATTAATTTAATAAAAAGAAAAGATATGAAACTAGTGTATTTGAGTGAAATAATTAAAGAATAAAATTTATTTCAATATCAATTGAATTTTATTGTTTCTTTTGTTATACTTATTTTAGAAATGGTAGGGATAACATGAAAAAAAGAATAATAAGTGCAATTATAATGCTTATGATAGTAATTCCACTAATTATAATTGGTGGAGTACCATATAGTTTAGCAGTTGGATTATTAGGTTGTGCTGCTTTTAAAGAATTAATTGATTTAAGAAAAGATAAAGGTAATGAGTATCCATTTATAATGAAATATATTGGATTAATATCAATGCTTTTATTAATATATTCAAACTTTGAAAAGTATGGATTATTATTTGGAGTATCTTATAAATTATTATGTGAAATTATTTTAGCTATATGTATTCCAACTATAATGTATAAAAAAAATTATAATATAAAAGATGCCTTTTCATTGCTAAGTAATGTATTATTTTTAGGAATAGGTTTTAACTTATTAATTTCTGTATATAATTATGGAGTTAAGTATTTTATTATGTTAATACTTATAACAATTTTAACTGATACATTTGCATTATTTGGCGGTAAATTGGTTGGTAAACACAAATTTACTAGTATTAGTCCAAATAAAACTATTGAAGGATGTATTATTGGAACAATAATATCTACATTTGTTGCAACAATGTATTATATAAATATAATAGGAAATACTACTAATATATTTAAAATTGTTTCTTTGATAGCATTACTAAGTATAATTGGACAATGTGGTGATTTATTCTTTAGTGCAATAAAAAGAGAAAATAATAAAAAAGATTTTAGTAACTTAATACCCGGACATGGTGGTATATTAGATAGACTAGATAGTATTATATTTGTTATGTTTGCATTTATAATTATTATTGGTGCTTTATAGGAGGGTACAATGATAACATTATTAATTTTAATAATAATATTAGGCGTATTAATATTTGTACATGAATTCGGACATTTTATTGTAGCAAAAAAAACAGGAGTATTTGTGGAAGAATTTGCTCTAGGAATGGGGCCACAAATATTTAAATGGAAAAGAAAAAATGATCCGACAACATATAGTATAAGACTTTTACCAATCGGTGGATTTTGTGCAATGGCCGGAGAGGTAGTAGAAGAAAAAGAAAAAAAATTAAAGAAAAATCAATATATGTGTAATAAAAAGCCATATCAAAAATTTTTAATCTTGGTTGCTGGTGTAACAATGAATTTTATGCTTGCATTACTAATATTCTTTTTACAAGGACTTATTTGGGGAAGTTCTAACCAGTTAAGTTATGTTGGAATGGTAACAGAAAATTCAGCAGTTGCAAAAGCAGGAATTACTGAAGGAGATAGAATAATTAGCATAAATGGTGTTAAAACAAATACTTGGGATAAAATACAAGTAGCAATCGCTCTAAAAAATGATAGTAAATCATATGAGTTTGTTGTAAAAAAATCAGATGGTTCTGTAAATAAATATGAAGTCACTCCTAATTATATAAAAGATAAAAAAGGTAATGAAGTAATGGTATTTGGTTTCGGGGCAGGAAATACTTTGAATAAAGGCTTTATAGCATCAATTAAATATTCATTAATTAAATTTTATAGTGTTATTAGCAGTATGACGCTAATAATAGTAAAATTATTTAGCGGTGCATTAGGGTTGAAAAGTTTATCAGGTCCTGTTGGAATGTACACTGTAGTTGGTGAAAGTGCTAAATTAGGAATTCAAAGTTTACTATACTTAACAGCATACTTGTCAGTAAATCTAGGGTTCATAAATATTATTCCATTCCCCGCATTTGACGGCGGTAGAATTCTGTTTGTTATAATAGAAAAAATAAAAGGAAGTCCAGTAAAAGCTGAGGTTGAAAATTGGTTCCATACAATAGGATTTATACTTTTAATGATACTAATGGTTGTTATTACTTATCAAGATATATTAAGACTATTTAAATAGTCTTTTTTTAAAAAATTATAAATTGACTAATTTTGACATTTTTTTTAAAAAATGTCTTTTCAAATATAATTTTTATGTTATAATTTATTATAGGTAGGGTATAAATATAAATAGTAAATATTTTACTTGACTAGAAAAGGAAGGTTAATATGAAAAAATTATTGAAAAAAATTGGGGTACTTGGTTTAATAATTGCTATACTTGCTCCATTTATTGAGTTGCCAACAGTAAATGCAGCAGAAGGCTGTACTAATCATTTACAAAATTATTTATGGCTTGATATGAACTATTTCATTCCAAAAAATGGGGAAACTTTTATGGAAGGGTATTCAAAAGGTACTACTGCTGGAGGATACCAAACTTACACAAATTTCCCATTTACTTTTAAAGACACAAACAGTTATAAAGTCACTATAAAAAGTATAGATATGAATAATTTAGTAAATACTGATAGTTTCGATAACTTCTGGACAGCATTTAATAAAGCAACAACAAGCTTAACATCATATGATATTGATAGTAAAATTGGTGGCGCGTTAGTAACTTCTGCTAAACTTAATAATTATACTGATGACACGATATTACTACATGGCGTTTGGAGTAGTTTTGATAGAAGTGGAACACCAATTGAATCCAATTGGAAAGAAAAAGTTATAGATGGCAAAGACTATTCTTTACAACCAATTTTAAAAACTAAAAATGATGAAAACTCTATGAGTATAAAATTTAAACCAGCAAAATTTTCAGATAATAGCTTTGGTTTAGAAAGTGGAGATTTAACAGCAGATTATTTCCAAAAAGTAGTTGATGATAATTATAATGTTTGGGGAGATTCTACAAAATCAAACTATATACCATTATCAATTACGAGAACATTAAATTTAAGTAAAACTGAAATAAAAGATATGTTAGATGATTATGTCTTTGGATATTATGATGGTGGAAAATGGGTAGCATATGGTACTAAAAAATCTGATGGTACGATTGAAAAAAGTTATTCAGCATTTTTAGGAGGAGAAGAAGCTAGTAATGAAGTAAGTAAGGTTGATTTTGATACTAGCAAACCATATTATTGGCCAGCAGTATTAAGTGTTGAATATGAAGCTTGTCCATTAGCAAAAGAAAATTGGACATTAGAGTATGATGGTAATGTTGATGACAATTCAGTTACAAACATACCTAATAAGCAAACAACTGAATTAAATAATGATATAACTGTAGATTCTAAAAAACCATCTAGAACAAATTATACTTTCACTAAATGGTGTGAAAATCCTAACGGTAGTGGTCAATGCTACAATGCAGGAGACAAAGTTAAATCGCCAGATAGTGCAAAGACTATAACTCTTTACGCTCAATGGGGTAAAGGAGGAACTGAAGATAACAAAAAAACTGGTGTTATGTCATACGTTATCGGCTTTATGTCAGTTGGTGTTATCGCAGGTGGCATTTACTTAGTAGCTAAAAAGAAAAATTTATTTAAACAAATTTAATTAAATTAGTCCATAGTATATGGACTTTTTTTTTTAACTATATTATAATTTAAGTATATGATGGAAGGTATGTTGATGAATAAAAATAAAATGATTTTAGGTTATTGTCCTAATTTTTATAAGATTAAAAATTTTGAATATGATAATGAAGATTACGTTACTGACAAATTAATTAGTGTCTATGAAGATTACATTTTTAGTATAAATGAAACTGATAGTGATAATATAAAAAAAATAAAAGAGTTGGATTCTATATTAGGAAAGTACATTAATGATTATAACTTTAGGAAAAGTATAAAAAGTGGAGTTATGAATATTAAAGTAAGAAGAGGTACTAATATATTAGAAAGTATTGTAGATTCTTTACTTGAAATATCATCTAACTATGAAGATGGCTATACAAGAAATATTTATTTTGCAAGGTGGATATAATATGGAAGATTTTTATTATGAAGAAAGTAATGCTAAACACGTATTTATAAAATGTATGTTGTTTCTATTCATTATAGGTTTAATATCAGGCGGTTTTGTATATTATAAAAGACAAAATACTATAAAACTAAAAAATGTTAATGTTGAATTAGGCAGTGAATTATCAAATAATGTTGATGACTATTTAATTAATGGTAAAAAATATTCATCTAATTATAAATTATACTTAGATAATGTAGACGTTAATACTATCGGAAAATATAGTTATAAAGTTAAATATAATAAGCATACTAAAACTGGATATATTAATGTACAAGATACAACTAAACCAGAAGTAACATTAGATGATCTTGTCACTATTGGTAAAGATGAAGAATTTAATCCAAACCTTTTAATAACTAGTTGTACAGATAAATCACTACCATGTACAGCAACTTTAAAAAACGATAGTGATTATGATAAATTAAAGAATAGTGGTACATATAAAATTAAAATAAATGTTAGTGACACAGTTGGAAATACAACTGAAAAAGAAGTTACAATAAATGTAAGTGAAATAGGTACACTGTCAAGTAAAGTGACAAATGACTTAAATTACTATACAAATAATTTAAATGATGATAAAGTAGATCATATCTTGTTTATCAAATTAGATAAAGCAATTGATGAAGATACCCTAGAATATGAAGGCTTAATACAAGAAACTTCAGCAATTGACTTTAGTGAATACGTTGATGACGAGATATATAGTACTAGATTAATAACTGCATATAATAAATATGGTTATGTTATTGGTATACAAGTTGAAGTTACATTTAATGATGGTACTAAAAAATTATTAGAAAAATAAAGGAAGATTTTATGAAAAAGAATAAAAAGAATAAAAATACTAAAACTAATAAAAACAAATTTTTTACAATTACTTCTTATTTATTAATAATAACATTTATAGTAGCAATCGGTTTTCTAATTTATTTTGAAGTGTTACCAACATTATATTTATCTTTATTGATAGTTGGTGGAGGTTTAATAATATTTCTATTATTTAAAATATTAAATAATAAGAGATTAAAAAAATGGATAAAAACAGTTTTATCTGTTCCAAGTATGTTATTAATTATTTTGTTTACTATGATATGTTTATATTCATACGGAACAATAGATTTCTTAAATAATATATTTGATGTTGGAATTAGGCACGATAGTTACTCAGTGTATGTCTTAAAAGAGTCTGAATATGAAAATATAAAAGATTTAAAAGATAAAATAATAGGGGTATCTGAAAAAAATGATGAAGGTACAAAAAAAGCAATAGAAAAAGTATCAAATAAAATTGAATTTAATATGGCAGAATATGATACAGTTGGAGATTCAATCGATAGCCTAGAAGATAATGAAATAGATGCTATCATTGCTCTAGATTCAAATGTTGATATATTAAAAGAAGATAATGATAAATATGATAATTTAAAAGCAATTTATACATTTACAGTAACTACAAAAGTTAAAACATTATCAAGTGATAAAAACGTTGCAAAAGATAATTTTGTAGTTTATATAAGTGGAATTGATACTAGTGGTAAAGTAGCTGCGAAAGCCAGAAGTGATGTTAATATTATAATGGCTGTAAATCCTAAGAAAAAGAAAATTCTGATGATAAATACACCAAGAGATTATTATGTAATGCTACATACAAAAAATGCAATGGATAAATTAACACATGCTGGTGTGTATGGTATAGAAGAATCAGTTGGAACTTTAGAAGATTTATATGACATAAAAATAGATTATTATGCTAGGGTTAATTTTACAACATTTATGAATATTGTAGAATCTCTAGATGGTATAGAAGTTGATGTACCAGTAAGCTTCTGTGAGCAAACTTCTTCAAGAACTAGTACAAACCAAATCTGTCTAAAGAAGGGGTTACAAACATTAAATGGAGAACAAGCCCTTGCATTATCTAGAACTAGACACACTTTATCTGGTGGAGATAGAAGTAGGGGAGAGAATCAAATGTTAGTACTTAATGCAATTATTAATAAAGCAATAAGTCCAAGTATTATAGTAAAATATAATTCTTTACTAGGAAGTGTATCTAATTCAGTTATAACTAATATGGAACAAAAATCATTTACGAAACTAATTAAAAATCAAATTAGAAATAACACAAAATGGGAAATAGATAGTTATTCAGTTGATGGTAGTGATGCTAGTAGTACAACATATTCAACTGGTAGAAGTAAAGCATATGTTATGAAACCTGATGAAGAAACAGTATTAGAAGCAAAGAAAAAATTAGATGAAGTATTAGAAACTAATAAATATACTACAACAACTACTTCTAAGGTAGAAAAAAATAATTAAGACTATTAGAGTTAATCTAATAGTTTTTTGTTTCACTTTAATACATAAATAGTTTTTATCATTTAATAAGTAAGTTGTTAAAATATTTAGATAAAAAATGTAAAAAATTGCAAATATACATTGTTATAAAAACAAACGTTTGATATAATTATATTAACAATTCAGGAGGTTTTATGTCAGAACTACAAGAAAAAGAAAATATAAATATCGTTAATATGATTTATGAAATAAGAGGAAAGCAAGTTATGCTTGATAGTGATTTAGCAAAACTCTATCAATGTTCAAATGGGACTAAAACAATTAATCAAGCAGTTAAAAGACATATAAATCGTTTTCCAGAAAGGTTTATGTTTCAATTAAAAATTGATGAGGTACAAAATTTGTGGTCCCAGATTGGGACTGCAAATAAAAAATCAAGAACATTACCTTATGCATTTACAGAACAAGGTGTTGCAATGTTGAGTGC
>CAKOJI010000010.1 GCA_934089255.1 uncultured Bacilli bacterium
TGAAATAGATTTAGCATTTGTATTACCATTTATCCTAGTTAAAAAATATCCATAAGTTAAACCTACAAGTATTAGTAACACTATAAATATACCAGTTACACTTATTATAATCTTCTGTTTTCTATTCATTATTACCAACCTATCTTTCTACTAAATGATAACAAAATAAAGTACTATTTTCAAGTACTTTATTTTGTTTTATTTTTAATTTTTGAATTAATAGTTACTAATACTTCTTCACCATTTACTTTAAAAGAACTAGTAGTACCAACAGTTTTTTTATAAATAGATTTTCCTAAAGGACTATTAATAGATACTATATCTAATTCATCTATTTTACCATTTGCTATTAAAGTTAATTCTAAATCTTCTCTTTCTAAATCACTATAAGTTAAAGTTAAACTTACTTTATCATTTACATCAACTATCTCTTCATTACCAGTAGTTTTAATTATTTCAATATAATTTAAATCATCTATCAATTTATACATTCTATTTAATATACCTTTTTGTGTAGTTCTTAAATAAGTAACTGATTGTACATAATCTTCCATTCTTAAATCTCTTAACTTATTAATTTCTTCATCAATTTTTTTTGAATTATTTCTTAAATTTTTAATAGCTTCTGTGTGTGCAATATATCCTTCTTCATCTAAATATATTTTCTTTTCTTCCATAAATATTCTCCTTTTTTGTGTGTTTTTATATAATATAACAAAAACAAATAAAATGCAAGAAAAAAAAGAGCATTAAGCTCTAGAAACGTATTTTCCATCTATAGTAGAAACTATTATATGTTCTCCTTGTTTGATAAATAAAGGGACTCTTAAAACATAACCAGTTTCTATAGTAGCATCTTTAGTAGCATTATTTGTAGTATTACCTTTAGTAGCTTCTGTAGTTTCTGTTATTTCATACTCAACTTTTTCTGGTAATACTATACCAATAATTTCACCTTCATAAGTTTGAATTTCTATATCCATTCCTTCTTTTAAGAATTTAATTTGATCTCTTAATTTTTCTTCTGGAATTTCAACTTGTTCATATGTTTCATTATTCATAAATACATATGAATCTCCTTGACTATATAAATAATTCATCTTATTTTTTTCAACTCTTGCTCTTTCAATTTTAATATTTGTATTATATGTATCTTCTACTAAAGCACCAGTTCTTAAATTTCTTAACTTCATTTTCATAAATGCTGAACCTTTACCAGGTTTAACATGTTGAAATTCTTCTATTAAACACAATTTACCATCTATGATAATTGTCATTCCGTTTTTAATATCATTTATATTAATATTCATAATGTACTCCTTTCTTAAAGAATTTATTTATTATTTCTTTTCTTTAAATGTTTGTTGACCTTTACATTTTGGACAATATTTTTTTATTTCCATTTTGTCTGGTGTATTTTTCTTATTCTTTTCAGTAGGTCTAATTATAAATCCACATTCAGTACATTTTAATTCTATATTAGCTCTGTTATCTGATTTTTTAGCCATTATTTTGCCTCCTCACTTACAAACTATAAGTATTATAGCAGATATAATATTAATTATCAAATAAAATCTTACTAATATTTTTAGATAAATACATATTTATAGGATAAGTTCTAGTATATTCATTTTCTTTATAATCAATATTAGGACTAACTATTATTAAACTATATAACGGATTATCACTAGGCATATAAGAAACAAACGTCCTAGTAGTAGCAAAAGTATCTGCTTTACCATCTAAATCACTATCTAATATAGATTCACTAGTACCCGTTTTACTACTAGCATTATATTTTTTATCTATATAATAACTTCCTGTACCATATAAAGAAACATTTCTTAAACCTTCTTTTATTCTATTTTTATATTTTTCATCTAAATCTATAGTATTTAAAACATTACCTTCATTCTTAAGTATTACTTTTCCTTCAGAACTAACAATTTCTTTCATTAAAGATAAAGCTATTCTACTTCCATTATTTGCAACAGTATTAATATATTGTGTAAGTTCTATAGGAGTATAAGTATCATATTGTCCAATACTTAAATTCAATAATAAATCATCACTAATAGTTTCTCCTATAATACCTATATTTTCATTATCTAAATCTATTCCTGTTTTAACACCTAATCCATAACTTGCTAAAGTATCTCTATATATTTTAAAAGCATAATCTAAATTATTTAAACTCATATTATATCTATATTTTTCTCCAGTTAATCCAATAGCAATTAAAAATTGATAATAATTACTTGATTCTTGTAATGCTCTTAAATCATTAACTCTACCTAAACTTTTCCAACTACATTTTTGAGTTTTATTTTTTAACTTAATACAAGAATCAGTAACCGTAGTACCTATATCTATAATATTATATTTATAACCCACTGATATAGTAGATGCTTTAACCACACTACCAACAGTATAACTTTTATTAATATTACCAACTTCATTATTATAAAAATTACCATTATTAAAACTTTTACCAACCATACTTATTATAGCACCACTATATGGATCACTAACTACTATATAAGAACCATTATAATATCTAGAACTTTTATATTCTTTTGCTTTCAATATTTCACTTTCTAATAATTTTTCTATTTTATCTTGTATATTAATATCAATATTAAGTACTAAGTCATTACCTATCTTTTCATCTTTTATTTTAGTAATAGTATTATCTGGATTAATTTTATATTCTGCTTTTTCTCCTTTTAAATATTTTTCATAATATTTTTCTAAATAACTTACTCCAACTATATCATCCATTTGATATCCATTACTTTTATAATAATTTACATTTTCTTTAGGAATAGAACCAACATTACCTATAATTTCAGATAATATATTATAATTATTAATTCTTTTAAAACTTAATTCTGTTCTTACACCAACTAATCCTAATTCAATTACTTTACTATATTCTTCATCTGTTAAATCTTTTTTTATTACTTTATCTTGATAATCATAACCAGTAGTCATAATACTATATATTTTAGATGCTTTTTTAAAATTATCACTTAAACTATTTATAATATTACTATCTATTAAATCTAATTTATAATCTAGTAACTTTTTATAACTAATCTTTCTTTCTTCGTATTTTTTTATAATTTTTTTATCTAACATATTATTTATTTTATCTTTATTATTTATATAATAAAAATATTTTATTTCATTATCACTACCACTATTTATATCTATTACTTCACTAAGTATATTAGCAACTGATATTTCATCACTAACACTTACACCTTTTAATCTATTATATATAATTGTTTTTATACCAATATTATCTACTATTATATTACCATTCCTATCTAGTATTCTTCCTCTAGGAGCACTACTACCATATATTATTTTATTATTTTTAGTTTCTAATATTTTATTATAATAATTTTTTTTATAAAACATTAAATAAGATAATCTAATTATACATACAATATAAAGTAATACTAAACTAATTAAAAGAATTTTTTTCTTCATATTATCCACCAATATTATTATGTCTATTTAAAATAAAAATACTCCTTATAGAGTATTATTTTTTTAAATTTTTTATTTTTAATTCACAAATATTACCAATAAATAATTTACCAACAAAAGGTTGTTTTATATATCCATCTTTTTCTAATAACATATTATTATCTTTATTGTTTTTAATAAATTCTTTAATGTTTAAACCAAATTGTAGTTTACTTATATCATCTACTAATACATATATATTATTACTTATTTTAAATACAACTTCATCACTCTTAGCAAGTACGTAATCATATTCATCACCAGATACGTTAGTTATTAAATATATATCACCAATATATTTTTTCATATTTCCTCCTAGGCATTTATTATCTAATATATTATATTATTTGTCAAATGGAATTAATATTACTTACTTAGCATATTATATTATTGGTGATTATATGTTAAATTTAGTAGAACCATATATTAATAAATTATCTAGAGAAGATATAAATTCTTTTGCTCTAAAAAATAATATTAGATTAAATAGTAATGAACTTGAATTTATTTTTAATTTTATAAAAACTAGATATAAAGAAATTTTAAGTAATCCTAATTCGTTTTCTCTAACTAAGTATAAAAATAATTTTTCAAACGAAAACTT
Organism: uncultured Bacilli bacterium; assembly: GCA_934089255.1. GTDB lineage: Bacteria > Bacillota_I > Bacilli_A > RF39 > UBA660 > UMGS1124. The sequence continues at coordinate 4,142 of CAKOJI010000010.1, forward strand.
TGTTAAAATAAATGGTCTAGTTAATAGATATAAAATGTTATTATAAACTATTCTTTAGAATAGTTTATTTCTTTTAAAATCTCAGTTGTTATATTTTTATTTTCTATTTTATTAATTGCAAAACATTTTTTTCCTAAGTCTTTAAAACTAGATCCTGAGTGATATAATAAAATTCCATCAATTATTATAAATCTATCGTGAAAAGAATCACTTTTTATAACGGTTACATTACTATATTGTTTATTATATTTTTTTATTAATTCTTCACTAGTATTTTTTGTTATTATTTTTATATTACATTTAATATCTTTTAATATATCAAATAATTCTATACCAGCATAATTATCTATTATGATAATTTCTTTTTTTGCTTCACTTAAAATATGAATTAATAATGAGTAAGCATCATATATTTGTCCTTCAAAAAATAAGTGTTCCTTTTTTACTTCTAATTTATTAAATGTTTCTTCTAATTTTTGAATTCTATTTTCGTGGTTATCTATTATGGAGTTTGAATTTATTAATGTATTTGAAATATATTTTCTCATCATTACAAAAGCATCCATTATTTTTACACTTATTTCATCTGCTACTTTAGTTCTTAATACAGTTGCAAGCATTGCGACTCCTTGTTCTGTAAATACGTATGGTAAATACTTAACATTTAATCCTTGCTTTTGTTTATTTTTATTCAAGGTTTCAGATTGAAACCTTGAAATAGATAAAATTTCATTTTCATTTAGCTGAAACATAAACCTTTCTGGAAACTTATTAGCGTGTCTTTTAACTGCCAAATTAATAGTTTTTGTACCATTTGTACACTCATAAATTTTTGCTAAATCGCTATCTAACATTACTAATTGTCCTCTTATTTCATAGATCATATTTTGCACTGAAATAACGGTATTTACTGATATTCTAGCGTTTTCGTCAGAAAAAATTAATTCGTTTTTATTTTCTAACTTTTCTATTATTTCATTAATAATTTTTATAGCACTTTCTTTTCTTAATATTTTTGATAGCACTTTAATTCCATCTTTTGAAAATGCAAATGGAATTTTTCTCAAACCAATTTTATCTTCTTTGGAAGTCACAATTTGTGACTTCAAGATGTTAAATTCTTCTTTACTAATTTGAAAATAATCAGTCTTTTTAAATTTATCAATATTTCTTTTTACTAGTTGATTTAATGTTTTTGTTTCATAATCTATTAAGCTTGCCAGATCTCGAACAATAATTACTTTACTCCCACGTATTTCATATATTTTATTTTCTACGTTCATAAAATTACCTCCATTTTTTAATATTTGTTTATTTTAAAATATTTACTATCTATAGTTAATTATTATATCACATATATAAATTAATTCTATAAAAAAATACAAATAAAAAATATAAGATTTTACTCTTATATTTATTCTTCACTATCTAATTTAACTAATACTTCTCTAGGCTTAGAACCATTTTGTGGTCCAATTATTCCGCGTTCTTCTAATAAATCAATTATTCTAGCAGCACGGTTATATCCAACTTTAAATCTTCTTTGTACAAGTGACGCACTTATTTTACCAGTTTCAATAGCGAAATCAACAATTTCATTATATAGTGGATCATCATATTCCTCTTTTTCAAAACCTTCGCCTGCTGCCATATGATTAGGTGCAGCTTCAGTTAAAGTATTATCATATTGAGCAATCTGTTCTTTTGATACATAATCAATTAATCTTTGTGTTTCTTCATCACTTATAAAATTTCCTTGAATACGAAGTGGCGCATTCTCTCCCATTGGTAAATATAGCATATCACCTTTTCCTAATAATTTTTCTGCTCCACCCATATCTAAAATAGTTCTAGAATCAATTTGACTTGCAACAGCAAATGAAATACGACTTGGTATATTTGCTTTAACAACACCTGTAATAACATCAGTTGATGGTCTTTGCGTTGCAACAATTAAGTGAATACCAGCTGCACGAGCCATTTGAGTTATTCTCATAATTGAATCTTCAACTTCTTTTGCAGCAACTAACATCAAATCAGCAAGTTCGTCTATTATTACAACTATAAATGGCATTTTCTTTTCAATTTCAGCATTAGCACTTTTATTAGTTTTTTCTACCCATTCATTATATCCACTAATATTTTTTACATTCTTTTCACTAAATAAATCATATCTATGTTCCATTTCTGCAACAATTTTTTGTAACGCAATACTTGCTTTTTTAGGATCACTTACAACTGGGCACATCAAATGTGGTATTCCATTATAGTTAGATAATTCAACCTTTTTAGGATCTACCAATACAAGTTTACATTCATCTGGTCTCATACGAATTAAAATACTAGCTATAAAACTATTTATACAAACAGATTTACCACTACCAGTAGAACCTGCAACTAATAAATGTGGCATCTTTGTCATATCTGCACAACAATTTCTACCCATTATATCTTTACCTAACGAAAATAATATTTTTGCATTAGCCATATTGCTAGGTACATTAGATAATACTTCACGAATAGGAACACTACTAGTAACTTTATTAGGGATTTCAACTCCAACAGTACTTTTTCCTGGAATAGGTGCTTGAATACGTACATCTTTTGCTGCTAAAGCAAGTGCAATTTCTTTATTTATACTAGTAATTCTACTAACTTTTGTACCACTTGCAATTTCTACTTCAAATTGAGTTACTGTAGGTCCTTCGTGTATTTCAACAACTTTACCATGTATTTGAAAATCAGCAAGTACCTTTTCTAAAGCAACTTTTGTCTTATTTAAAAAGTCTGTTGTATTAGTTTGTTTCTTTTTCTTTATAGGATCCAATATATCTAAACTAGGCAATTTATAATTACTATTAGAATTAGTTTCATTAGTATTTACAGTATTAACTGTTTCTAGTGTTACATTTTTACCAATATTATGTGCATCTTCATGACTAGTAATAATTACTCTATTATCTGGTACTTCTTCTACAGTTTCATCAACATCTTCTTCTTCGTCATCATCTTCATCTCTAGAATTTTTTTCTTTTTTAGTTCTATTTTTAAACGCTTCTCTTTTTGCTTTTATTCCATCAATAACATCACCTATACTTATATTAAATAGTAAAATAACTCCAAAAAATATTAATACATAAAATATAATATAAGCTCCTCTAGTATCAAAAAGTTTATTTAAACTCCAACCACTAATAGCACCCACTATTCCACCACCAGCGTTAGATAAATTTGTAAAGTCAGGTCCTTTTATACTCATTAATTTTTCTATAGTAATCTCCATATAATTAGTAAATTTAAGACTTTTTTCTACAAATTTCATATGTGATAAACCAAGTATAGAAATAGTTAATAAATATATTCCAATATATCTAGGACTATAAAACTTAGGACTTTCTCTTTTAAATATAAAATATACTCCTAAAAATATTAAATAAAGTATTAATACATTAGCATAAGTACCAACTAAAAATACCATAAATTGTTTTATAATACTTCCAACTGGCCCAAATACACCAATTCCTATAATACCAACTAATATTAATATTAAACCAACAAATTCTATACTTATTTTATTTTTAGAACTATTAGTATTTTTTCTTTTTTTCTTCTTCGCCATATATCTTCACCATAATTAAATTATATAATACATACATTTTTAATACAAGAAAAAAGACAATTACTTGTCTAAATTTGTATATTATTTTTATCTATTTCTTCTAATTTTTTTAATATTTTACTAACTTTTTTATCTTTAAAAATATTTTCTCTAATACTATCTTTATAATAATCATATCCAAATAGAAAATATTTTAATACAATAGATAATTTTTTAAACAATACTTTATCATCATTAACTAATTCATTAGCATTTTTTAAAACATTATCTATTAAAGTATAATTCCCAACTATTAAACTAACTTCAACATTCATTAAATTAGAAACCTTATTGCTAACTTCAAACAATTTTTCATTATATATATTATCTAAATCAAACATAGAACTTAAAAAACCTAAATATATAGAATATATTTCTAATAATATTTCTTTATTATCTTTTAAATTACCTAATTCTTTTATTTTATTATTTACTACATTTTTCATAACACTACTTCTTTATTAATATTTTTTCTTTATTTTTAAAACCATTATAAATATCATCTTCATTTAAATTTAATCTTTTAAACATACTAATTAAATCTAAATTATAATTATTATTTATAAAATCAATACCATTTTTAATAGTTTTAAAATCATTACCATATTTATTTATAAAACTAATACTAATTATAGTACCAACTACATACATAAAATAACTTTGATATTGTTCTTTTTTATTTTTAACAATACCTTCACTAAAATAATGCATAGAATTAATATCTATTATTCTATTATTGTTATCACCTAATTTATAAAAAGATTCTAACCCTTTTTCAATTAATATACTAGGAGTTTCACTATATATATTATTAATTTGTTTTGTATAAGCATGAGTTATTTCGTGAATATAAGTAACTATATTAAAATCTCTTAAAAGTATCATATCATCTTGAACTAAATTAACATAATAACTTGTTTTAAAATTACTATCATAAATAATTTTAGTATTTAAATAATTAATTAAAGTAAAATAATCACTATCTATACCAATAAATTTAAATAAGTCATTTTTATTTTCATTAGTTATTTTACATACTGACATTTTTAAATCAATAATATTAAATAGCTCATATAAATAAGCTAAATCATTATTACTTATTAAATTATTTGTATTTATATTTAAAGTCTTTTTTAATATACTATACGCAAATTTATCATGTTGAAACAACTCTGTAAAAACTTTATTTAATTCTTGGCAAGTACTATTTAATTCACTACAAAGTGAAACCGTTGCAACGTATAAAAGACATATATTTTCTATATATTTAGCTTTATCAGTATCATCATTACTACATTTATATCTATCTATACAAGTTTTTATATATTCTAAAACTCTTTCCATAAACCCTCTATTTAATATAATTTATAACTTCATTAATAGTATTATTAAAATCATCAAAATCTACATCAAACCATTTAATATCCATTTGATTATTAAACCAAGTATATTGTCTTTTAGCATAATGTCTACTTCTTTGTTTAATTAAATTAATAGTGTCTTCTAAACTAATATTACCATCAAAATAATCATAAAGTTCTTTATACCCAATACCAGTCATTATAGCTTTACTTCTTATATTTTTATCATATAAAGATTTAACTTCTTCAATTAAACCATTTTTAATCATATCATCTACTCTTTTATTAATTCTATCATATAATATTTCTCTACTAGTAGTAAGTCCTATAAATTTAACATTATATAATAATTTATCTTTATCTTTAACAGTTTCTTTTTTATTTAAAAATCTAATCATACGTTTTCTATTATTTATATGAATAGAAGTATTAGGATCTTTAATTAATACTAAATTATATAATTCTTCATTTGTAAGATTATCATACGTATTATTAATATCATTTTCTGTTTCAAATACATAGTTATATAATCCAGCTTTTATATATAGTCCTGTACCACCAACTATAATAATATTTTTATCTTTATTATTATCTATTATATTTCTTAAGTCTTTTTGATAATCATATACAGTATACATCTCAGTTGGTTCTTTTATATCAAATAGAAAATGTTTTATATTTTCTTTTTCATTTTCTGTAACTTTAGCAGTACCAATATTTAATTCTTTATATACTTGCATAGAATCTGCGTTTACTACTATTCCATTATAACGTTTAGCAAGTTCTATACTTAATTTTGTTTTACCAACTCCAGTTGGTCCTACTATACATAATATCATTTCGCACCTCTGATGACTATAATAGCATATGAAAAAAGAATAATCAATTTAATTATTCCTATTCATTAATTCTGTTTCTATAGTACCGTTAGTAAAAGAATCAGTAACAGTTATTGTTTTATCAATTAAAAGTTTATTATAATCAATAACTTGTATTTTCTCATATGTTGGTTCAGTTTTAATACTAAGTGTATTATTATCATTGCTTATATTTCTAACAACTTTTCTTTGTATTAAATCAATATAATCACATGTACTATTAACACATCTTAATGGTTCAGAAACATATAAACTATATGTCAATGTAACATTAGGAGATAAATTTTTTGTAGTAGCATTAATATCTATTTTATATTTTTTATTAAATCTACTATCTTCATCATTTACAAGTACTCCTAATCCAGTACTGTTACCAATTATATTAAATTTTTCAAATTTATTTTCACTATCTCTAATATTTACTTTAGCAAAAACTTCTTTAGCCATATCTTTACTTTGATCTACGTAAGTTTCATGATATGTAAGAGTTAACGTGTATGTTTGAATTTCATCAACATCTATTTCATTTCTAACTATTTCACTTTCATATATTGGAAATGTATCACTGTTCCCATTACAAGTACCCTTATCACTAACACAAGTTAGTTCATACGTTAAATCATCATAGTACTTTAAATCATTTTGTAATCTTTCTAACACAACTTCATAACTATTAACTTTAGATACACCAGTATTTTTTACTGTAAATATTTTCCCTTTAACAACTACACCAGGTTCTATCTTTTCTGCATTTACAGTTCCATTACCATCAGCATAAGTAAGTTCTAACTTACCTGTACTAACATCTATACTTTTATCATTAGTATTACCCTTTACTTTAGATACAAAATAAGCATAAGTAATTCCAAATATCGTAAGTATTAAAAGTATAATAGCAACCATACTTGTTATAATTTTTCTTTTTATCTCATCAGTTTTTTCCATAATACTTTTCCTACTTTCCATATATATTTTAAAATATATAGTAATTAATTTCAATATTAAGTTATTTTTTTTAACTTTAAATTGACAAATACTTTAGAATATAGTAAAATCTATTTATCGGGCATGGAGTAGTACTCAAGAGGCTGAAGAGGCGCCCCTGCTAAGGGTGTAGGTCGGGCAACTGGCGCGAGAGTTCAAATCTCTCCTACTCCGCCATTTTTTTAATATATAAAAAGTCTTAATAAAATTTAAGACTTTTTTATTTATTTTCTTTTCTTATATACTTTAATTCTCTACTATAAGTTATATATTCTTCTATATTTCTTTTTATATAATGTCCATCCTTATATTCATAAATATTAATATATTTAAATAAAGGTATTAAATACGAATTATGTATAATAGTTTCTATATTTCTATCTATTATCATATAAGCTTTATTACTACCATCACTTATTTTAGTACTAATATTATATCCATTATCATCTTTAATATATATTGGTAAAGCATTATTAGAAATAGATACAAAACCAATATAAGTATTTGGTAAAAAATCAATTATTCTATTTTGACTAATACTATCTATTGTTAAAATACTATAATTAAGTGGTCTATAACCAAACCTAGTAGAAAGTAAACTTACTTTTTTAAAACTATATTTATCTAATAAATCTTTATCATTAGTATAAAAATATATATCACTTAATAAATTATTATGTTTAATATCTAATCTATATTTATTTATATTTTTATATAACTCTTCTTTATTAACACTTTCTATTTCATATCTACCATTATTTTCAGTTAATAAAACCATATGTCCTTTACTTATTTCATCCTCATTCATATTTAATAATGTATTAAAATCTATTAAATCTACTTTATCTTTATCATATATTCTTTTTAATTTACTACCATTAGTTTCATATTTATTTATTAAAAGTGGATTAAACTTACTAGTTTCTTCACTAGTAAGTTCTACCATAAATTTAATATTCTTTTTTCTATTTTCAACTTTACTTATAAACGGTAACAAATCTGTTTTATAACCTAAAAAATATAACAAGGGTAACTCAACATATTCATTTCCATTTACTTTTTTCAATATTTTAAACTCTTCTGTATAAATACTCACATCTTTATCTATCACATTATCATTAATTAAATTTTTATAAGAGATAAAATATTTTATCATCTTTAAACCTCCCGATTATTTAAATATTCTATTGCTTCTTTAAAATTACCTATACTAACTAACTCTATATCAAAATTATGTTTCTTTTTATAATTAAGTGCTTCATCATAATTATCTTTTGGTACAAGCATAACTTCACTATTATTTTTTACTGCTCCAGCAAGTTTATAAGTAACTCCCCCTATTTCACCGACATTACCTTCACTATCAATTGTTCCAGTACCAGCAATAACACTTCCTTTAGTAATGTCTTCCTTAGTTAAAGCATTATATATTGCAAGTGCCATCATAAATCCACCACTAGAACCTGATTCACTAGATTTTGATATAACACTAATATCAACATCACTTTCATAGTCATTAACGACAGCAGATGTTAAACCAATTTTTGCTTCATCATTTATATTAATTAATTCAGCATGACAATTTATTTGTTTTCCATTTCTATTTACAATAAAATCTACTTTATCACCAATATTTTTATTTTTAATATATTCTTGCATTTTACTAAAAGTAGTAAAATCTATATTATCATATTTTTCTATTTTATCAAATAACTTTAAATCAGTTTTAGCATTATCTAATATATAAGTAACATAATTATTACTCTTTTTTATTTTATATTTAACATCAGCATAATTATATGCAACCATATAAGCATTACTAATACTTTCTTTTAAATAATATTGATCTATCTTTATAGTCTCATCCATATCACCATCATAAGTTATATTATCATTAGGTATAATATCCCACGTAGGAATAATTTTTGCTAACAAATACGTAGGCACTGTACCTTTAACTAACCTAACATAAGTCATATTAATACTACCACTAGATTTATATATCTTATCTTCACTAGTTATTCTCTTATCTAAATTTATTAATCCTCCTGGACTATATATACTAAAATTTAATTTAGTATTAAATAATAAATATATAAATACTAATATTAATATTCCTTTATAATTTTCTTTTATAAATTTTTTTATACTATCAAATATTCTTTTCATATCACATCACCTATTTATTATATCAAACAATTATGAATTTTTTATATTTTTTTAAATATATTATATTATGAAAAATAAATTAATTAAACTAACTATAATATTTTTCTTTATACTAATATTTATTAAAAAAGATATAATGTATTACACAATATATAAAACAACTCTAATTTGGTTTAAAAATATAGTGCCTAATCTTTTACCTATGTTTATTATTACTAGTTTAATAGTAAGTTCTAATTTAATAATTAATATATGTAATTTACTAGGTAATATAGGAAATAAAATATTTAATTGTTCTAAATATGGTATATTCGTATATATACTAAGTTTATTTACTGGTAGTCCATCTAATGCTAAATATATTAATGATTTAATACAAAATAATTTAATATCAAAATCTTTATCAAATAAATTATTACTTTTTACTACAAACTATAATCCATTATTAATCTATACTCTTTTAAATAATTATTTATCTAAAAAAACTTCTATATTTATTATAATAATTATTATTTTAACTAATATTATTATTGGATTTATAAATAGAAATATTGAATATACTGATATAAATTCTAATTATAATAATAAATCTATAAACATAACTAATATAATAAGGGAAACTACCAATACTTTATTAATGATATTAGGTACATTAATATTTTTTAATATAATTATAAATCTTATCCCTATAAAAAATTTATTATTAAAAAATATAATAAACGGTTTCTTAGAAATAACAACTGCTCTAAGTAGTATGAAATATATAAATATTAAAAATAATATAAAAGTTATTTTAAGCATAATATATTTATCTTTTGGTGGATTATCTATTCATACACAAATAAAAAGTATCTTACCAGATACTAATTATAAATTATTTTTAAAAAATAGAATATTAGCAATATTTATATCAATTATTCTATATTTAATATTCCATAGTATGAAATTAATATAGAATAATCTTTTTCATCATCACCAATTATTGGAATTTCTATTTTGTGAAAAAATTTATCATTGTTAGTAGTTGTTTCACAATTAGAATTATTTCCAGTTAAAACACAACTATTATTTGAATTACTGTTACTATATTTTATATCAAAATTAATTTTTCCATCAGTAACGTTAAATTTAGCAAAATCAGGTAATAATCTAGTTGCCTTAATACTATCATGTATATAAGATATAACATAAGAATCTTTATTTTTATAATAATATATTCCTAAATGGGCTATATCAGAGCCACCAAAATTAAACTCTATACACTCATTTGCTTTATTTTCTAATTTATTATTAAAATATGAATCACCATCATTACCATAATTAGAATATAAATTAGTTATGTCACATTTTTTTACTGTAGTCTCAGTATTCTCTTTTTTGGATAAATCTTCTTCTATGTTTTTTAATATTAATGCTTTATTAATTAAGTACGTAGTATTTACTTCACTAGATGAGTTAATATCTCTAACATTAACTAGTAAACTAAACAAGAATATAAGTACTATTGATATTAGAGCAATAGAAATAATTATTTCTACTAAAGTCATTCCTTTCTTATTCATATTACCACTCCAAACTAGATATATAAGTTTCATAAAGCTTATTCTCTGTACCATATTCTTTTTTATCAGTGTAATTATAATTCTTAGCAGGTCGTTTATATTCTACAATAATTAATTTATCATTATCACTAACATCTAACTTTCTTATATAATCTATCATATACGCGTCAAAAAATGATGAATTCTTTTTATTATTTGGAGACACCATTTCTTTATCAAATTTATTTAAGTTTGTTAAAATATAAATTTTTTCAACATCGTATAATTCTTTTACTTTTGAATCCAAATTTTCTGATAATTCATAATTTGTAAAAATAATACATTTTCCATCACCATTGTCTTTACAAATATCAGTTACTGATATATTTAATCCATTGTTTGCTATTTTATCCTTTAAATATTTTTTTATATAATTAGTCATATAAATATACTCACTAGTATCATACTTATTTTCTTTTTTTACTTTAGATAATATTTTATTATACGAAGAAAATATAGTAAGTAGAGCAACTGATATAACAACGATTACTACTATAGTTTCCATTAATACAAAACCTTTTTTCATTCCTTTACCCCCGTTATACTAATACTGTTACTTCCGTCTTGGAGTGCTTTTTCTAATCTTTTATCAGTTATATCTATTTTTTTACCGTCATCACATATTATTAAATCTTTACCATCAGAATCATAAGAATTTTTATATTTAATATCTGTTATTTTACAAATTCCAGTAGCATTAGTAAGACTTATACCATCATTAAACATTAGTACATCTCCAACCTCAAAATCTTGTATGCCCATAGAACTATTTAAATTTTCTTTTATACCTTTTTCTATAGTATTAAGTAAAACTTTATCTTGTAAATAATCTGCTATTATTCCTAAAAATAATGTTACGAATATTAGAAAAAAAGAATATATTAAACTAGTTGCTATAAAACCTTTATTATTCATAATATCACTCTACTTTATATAATTAAGTATATAATAATTTTTAATTATTTACAATCAAAAATAATACCATTAAAAACAGTATTATTTATTTAATTCTTTTAATATTTCTCTTTGATTTTTTAATATTTTATCCATTTTATCATGTAATTCTTCTAATATTAATTCACTTTTTAAATCTATTCTATAATCATTTTGATTTCTTAAACTATCTTTTTTTGCTTGTCTATTTTGACTCATCATAATTATAGGAGCTTGTATAGCAGCAATACAAGATAATACTAAATTTAGTAATATAAATGGATATGGATCTATTTCTTTACCACTAGTTAAAATAACTGTATTAATAACTATCCATAATAATAAAAATCCTACAAATAATATTATAAATGTCCAACTACCAGCTACTTCTGAAACTTTATCTGCTAATTTATCACCAAAAGTCATTGAACTATCTTCTAATTTATCAATATCAATACTAATTGGTTGATCTACTAATAAATCAAGTAATTCCTCTTCGTCAGTTTCTGTTATTTCATTATTTTTTAATAACATTTTAACTAATTCTTTTTTTGTTTTTACAATTTTAGTCTTTTCTATTCCTTTTTTCATACCATCACCATATTAAGTATAACATATTATCTATTTAAATATTTACACTTTTTACATAATAATTCACATTTTTTATTATTTTTAAAACCATTTAACATATTTTGATATCTATCATTTTTAATTATATTATTTAAACTATCTTTAAATATATTACCTAATTTAATATCACCCTTACTATCTAAACAACACGGTATTATAGTACCATCAACTAATATTCCTATATGATCTCTAAGTGCATAACACGTTCCAACTTCATTATAATAACCATTATTTTTATCAGGCCATATAAATTCTTCATTAATACTAATAAATACATTATTAGTTATAGTAGTATTATTTTTTATATTATTAATATCTAAATTAACATTATATTTTTTATTTATCATATCAACTATTTTATTAGAATATTTATTATTAGTCCACAATCTAAAAGAAACATAAGTAAACTTTTTCAATATTTCTACTACATTAAATATATTATTAATATAATCTTCTAAAGAAATATTATATTTATCACTAAAACTATGTAACGATATATTTATTTGTCTAATATTCTTATTTTCTCTAATATTATTTATTAAATAACCATTAGTAGTAATATTAACTTTATATCTTTTACTAGCATAATTAATAAATTCATTTATACTAGGATGCATCAATGGTTCTCCTAGAACATGTAAATAAATATATTTAGTATAGCCTTCTATATTATTTAATACAGTTTTAAAATCATTAAAAGACATATATTTTTTTATTCTTTTATTTTTTATACAAAAAGAACAAGATAAATTACAATCATTAGTTATTTCTATATATATTTTTTTATACATTTTTATAATCCTTTCTTTTAAATTATATTTGTTTTTGATATAATGATATAAAGTTTTAAAGGAAGTAGTTTTATGGGTTACATAATTATATCTAAAAAAAATAATATTAATCTTAATTATAATTGTGATAATTCAAATTGTATTAGTTCAAACCTAAACAAATTTAATTATACAATAGATTTATATAGAAGAACAGATTCTGATAAAAAAGAATTACTATTAACATTACATGGTATATATTATGATATTAAATATGCTATTAAAAATAATATTGATTTAAAAACATTATTTAATAATGAAAATATTAGTACTTTAGTACTAGACGATTATGGAGAAATAAAAAGTGAATATTTATCTAGTTATTATAATATGTATTATATTACAGACATAGAATATCATAAATTTGATTATAAATATATTGATTTTTTATTCAATAAATTAATAGAAATAATAGAATATAAAGATAAATTATTAGTAGGAAATATTATAATTAAACCTACTTTAAATTACGAAGTTAAAGAAAATCCAACAATATATTATTATAAATACATTGAAGAATTAAATAAATTATATAATATTTTTATAAAAAATAATTTTAATGAAATAGATAATTCTTCGTATTTTATTTATACAAATGAGTAACTATGTTGTTTAATAATTCCATAAACCTAACTTACCTTTTACTTCTACTAAAGTATCATATTTTTTAATATTTTCTATTTTCCAAGCATATTTATCAGTATAATTGCTATGATAAACAAGAGTATTTTCTTGTTTTATTTTTTTATTAAAATCTTCATCTACTTTTATACAATCAGTTATTTCTACTTCTCCTAATATTTTACCAGGATTAATTTTTATATTATATTTATTGGCTATAAAGAGCATATCTTTATCTATACTTTTACCTGCATGTATAAGTATTTTGCCTCTATAATTAGTTTTCCAACTTCTAAATTCATATTTTTTATATCCATTTATTATTAAACTAGCCCACGGTTCTTTAATAGTTAAAACTTTCACATTTACACCTCTAAATCTAAAACATTATTTTTTTAATAAAATAATAATTAAAAAGACTTTTGACAAGTCTTACATATTTAAGTGGTGTCCCCGGCGAGAATCGAACTCACGACCTATCGCTTAGGAGGGGACTTGCTTTCCCTCACAAGAACACCATTATTATATCTTGTTTTTCCTTTATTTTAAAGGGTTTTTCTATTATTTTTCATAAATTATTGAACTTTGATTTTTTTACCGAGTGCCGAAAATTGGTGCCATTTCAATTTTTTTAGTGCCAATTTATGCTTTTTTCAATACTTCATCAAAAACCATAGCACTTTCTTTTTTGGTTATATCAAAAGTATGTGAATATATTTCCATTGTGATACTTGTATCGGCATGACCTAATCTTTGACTTACTGCTTTAGGGTTTATACCTTTATGTATTAAGATACTAGCCGAAGTATGTCTTAATTCGTGAAAGCATATAGGGGCTAACTCATATTTTTTAACTATTTTTCTCATTATATGGTCGCAAGTGCTAGGGTGCATATAATCTCCATATTGAGATATAAATACTCTATTAGTACCTTTCCATTTCTTGCCAACCCATTTAATATAATTATCTTGCCACTCTTTATACTCCTTTAATAAGTCAATGGTTGAATTACTTAACATTATTTCTCTTTTAGAACTTTCAGTTTTAGTTGTTGCCTCATCAACAACACCTCTAATAACCTTTAAAGATTTATCAATTCTCATTAAGTTAGTATCAAAATCAATATCACTCCACCTTAAAGCACATATTTCACTTCTTCTTGCTCCACTATCTAATGCAAGAGTTATAAGAGTTCTATATTTAATATTTTCATACTCTAAACAAGATAATAACTTTTGTACTTGTTCTAAATCATAATACTTTCTTTCGGCTTTTTCTCTTTTAGGTTTATTGGCTTTTAAATTAGGGTTTTTATCTAACACTTCCCATTTAATGGCTTGATTAAACATTACATTAATAAGTTTATAATAACCATACATAGAGTGATAACCTAACACTTGATTATTTTTTCCTATCTTTAATTTTTGATACATATTATCTAATACAAGTGGAGTTATCTTATTAAGTTTAATCTTTCCTATTATCGGCAATATTCTTTTAAGTGATTTTTCGTAGCCATCTTTTGTAACTAAACTGATTTTATCACAATATTTTGATAGGAATATTTGGCTATATTCTTCAAATGTTAAATCACTTATATTGTTTGCTTTTCCTATATGATAATATTTGCTTTTTAAATCGGCTTCAATTTTAATTGCCTCATTTTTAGTGCCATTGACAGTCTTTGTTAATCTTTTTCTATTACCTAAAATGTCATAACCTAGTTCAATAATTATTTTATATTTATTATTTGATAATCTTGTTATACTCATAAGATTTTTAACTCCTTTCAATAATCTTACGAGCAAAATACTTCAATAATTATCTAATATAATTATATCATATTTTGCCCTTTTTTCCTAGAAAAATAATAGATTTTTTCCCTCTTGTGCCTCTAAATCTTCAACCCAAGAATTAATTTTTACTAAATCAAATTTTAATCTATTACCAATTCTAAAATGTGGTATTCTTTTACTTCTTACTAATTTTCTAATCTCTGATACTGATATTTTTAAATAACTTGATAATTCTTGAATATCACATATTTTCTTTGTCATAAAAGTTGCTCCTTTCAAAATATTTCTTGTTCGAACAACTACACTATACCTAAAAAGAGGTACCAAAACGAGCAACCAAAAAAGCCCCATTTTTAAAATATGGGGTATTGAAAATAAAGAGAAAAAGAGCAAAAAAATTAATTATTTCGGACAAAAATAAGTAAAATATAACCCAAAAAAGTTGATGAAAAACTATTTTTTTTTACTCAAAAACCTAGTATGATGAAATCACAAAGCAAGTCGACGAGTTTTGTAAAATCACGAAAGGAGTTGTTAAAATGATAGATATTTTAGACATAAGACAAGAAATGATAAAACTTATGGTTAATAAGTATGCTGGTAAAGAGTTAAGCACTAAAGAATTAAATAAGTTTTATAAATATCTTAATCTTGAGTTTAAAAACAATAATTCAAAAAATAATCTTGATAATAGATTAAATAGTTTTTATAAGATTATTCAAAAGCAATATGATGATTTTATAAAACTAAACGATATTATAACTCAATTAGACTAATCTAAAAGTTAGTTAAAACAAATAAAGACCTTATACAAGCAAGATTAGACTTTAAAAGTTTAATCTTGCTTGTAAAGGCAATTAATAATTATATAGAAAGAAAGGAATTAAAAATTATGAAAAAAAATAGAAGATATACATTAAGCCAATTAGAAAGAATATTTAAAGATTATAAAGAAAGATACAATGTTGAAAATTGTTTTGAACTATTTAAAATGTTTAATATAAAAACTAAAACTGATGAAAAAGGCTTATATTTTATTATTGAAGATTAAGTTGTCTATGATAAGATAACTTTTTTTGTGTTATAATTTATATATGGAGTTGGTACTATGGGTAAATATCATAACAAGTTAGATAAGAAATATTTTAACAAGTCTATTTATATTAAAAAGTTTGAAAGTGCTTTTAATATAAAAATTAAAGACTACCCCTTACAATATGAATTGATATTTGAAACATATAACACTTATATTAGTTTAAATAATATCTTATTTTCTTTAAACTATATACCTATTAATCAAAAAGTAGATAATATAATGCGCTTAATAAATGCTTATTTAAACAAATATAAAAACAAGATTAAAAAGTGTTATGATAGTGAGTGTATTTTAATATATGAGAGTTTAGAAAATACACTTGATGAATTAAATGAGATGAAAGAATTATATACAACTAAAAAGACTAAATATAATCTTAAAAGTCTTGAAAAAGATACCGAGTATTTTATGAATATACTTGATAACCTTAATTTTGATAAATTAGTTGATAGTAAAGATATGCCATATATTAAAAAGCCAAATGATAAACTACCTAAAAAAGTTAATTTAAAAATAATAAATAATTTAGATCCAAAATCATCAACTTTATTTGATAGAGATAAACAAGAACAATTAAACAACGATTTTATAATATCCTATGAAAAAAGAACAGGTATTAATCTTAATGAAGATACAGAGCAAAGATATTTCATATTTGATATTTTAAATAGAATTAAAGACTTAAATAATTCAATGGTAGATTATTACATATACAATGATAAATGCCTTGTAAACTTATTTAATTATTTCTTAAAAGAGTTTTTAAATCAAGATATTTCCTTTGTAAAAGATATAACTTATATAAATGTATTTAATAAATTAAAAGATATTAGTAATTTAATTGATAATGATAATATTGATTTAGCATTTTCAAATATTAAAGAACTTATAGAACAATTTAAAAACTTATACGAAAGGAATAGTTAATATGAGAAAACAAAATATATTAGATTTATTATGTGATGATTTTATTAAACAACATAATTTAGAACAAGACTATTTAACAAATAGTATTAATATTGAGAATACTGATAAAAATGTTAAGTTATATATAATACCTTATTTAGAAAATACATATAAATTATTTGATTTAGATTTTAATTTTAATATTAATTCTAATGATGAAATAGAAAAATATAAAAGTTTATTATTACTATTACTTATTACTAATGGAACAATAGACTTAATATCTACTAACTCTAATTTATTTAATGCTTATAAAAATAAATATGATATTAAAACAGCTTATGAAGAAATAACATTAAGGGTACTAATAGGAAATATACTAGATATAAAGAAATCATTAAATAAATTAAATACTATACCTAATGAAATGAAAGATATGTTAGATAAGTTTTATAATCTATTAAATAATATTTAATCTCTATGGAGTGGACTTATATTAAGTCTATTCTTTTTTATTTGACTAATTATACTTCATACATATAATTATATATAGAGTAATTAATATTTTTATAATTTTATCTAATGAAAGATACTATTAAGTAAATTAATAAAAATAATATATATAAATATATTTAATAAAATAATATATATTAAGTTAAATATATAATAATATAAATTATCTTCCATAAGATATAATTATTATAAAATATATTAGATACCTTTTGTAAAGTATAAATATTAACAAAAGATATAAAATACTTAACCAACCTTTAAATACTTATATAAACGATATTTAGGTATATATAATATAAAAACTTAAAATAATATTTTTAGTTGAACACACCACCTTATTTTGCTTTATAATAAGATGTTTATATATATTAAAAGAGTGATAAAGATTATTTAGTCTTCATCACTCTTATTTTTTATGTCTTCTTCTAATTCATCAAATAAATCTTTCATATGAATACCTAATTTTTTAGATATATAGTAAAGAGTATTTAAAGAACAAGTTTTAAAAGTATTGTTTTCTAAATCGCCAATAAAGTTTTCACTATAACTACATTGTTCGGCTAACTGTTTTTGAGTTATACCCTTTTGTTTACGATACTTTTTAATGTTCTTACCAACCCAATAATACACATAATTGTTATCTTCTTTTGATATACTCGCCATTGGTATCACCCCATACAAATATTATTTCATAAAAAAATATCAATTAACCCCAACAAATAGGAGTGGTTTGTGATATAATAGAATATGAAAGGAGTAAACTAAATGGCTTTAATTAAATGTAGTGAGTGTGGAAAAGAAATAAGTAGCAAAGCAAAATCTTGTCCTAATTGTGGTTGCCCTATCAATGATGAAATCACTTTGCCAAAGAAAAAGATTATTATTAAAAAATGCTTTCATTTAGCATTAAGAACAAGCGTTTTTATTGATAATCAACCTGTGGGAGAAATTGGAGTTGGTGCTAATAAAACAATAGAATTAGAATTGCCAAGTGGTACACATTATATAGGACTTAATACTGGAGTAAGACACGGAGATGTATTTACACCTATGGCTGTATCAAATGCCAGTGATGGAAAGCAATTTATTATTAATGAAAATGATGAAATTATAGAAATTGAGATATTAGCAAAAGGTAGTTGGTCTAATTCAACAGGTAGATGTATTGTTGGTAATATTAGAAAATGTGATGAAAATACAATATCAACAAAAGAAATAGAAACATCTAATATTTTTGAAAAACACAAAGCACTTATAATAAGTTTAATTGGTATTGGAATAATGCTTGCTTCATTTTATGTTTTACATTTAAATATAACTATTTCAATGCTATTTACATTATTAGTAGTTATAATAATTGCTTTATTAACCAAGAAAAAATAAGGAGTGTGATTAAAATGATTTTTATGCTTATTATACTATTAATAGCAGTTGTTATTATTGGTGCAATAATTATAGATAAAAAAAGAAAAAAATAAGTTATATAAGTATATAGTAATTGCTATATGCTTTTTTTATTTTTCTAAATCTAATTTAGAGCACATATACCTTTTAGAGAACAAAATACCTTTTTTTTATTTTACCCAATCCCCACCATTAAATAAAACACCGACATTTTTAGCCCTATTTTAGACACGTTTAGCCCCGAGTAATATAAATATACTAAAAAGATATTTTCAAAACAGGAAGATAGCGGAAAATGGTGTTTTTTAGGTATATTTTAATTTGATTATTCTTTGATTTTTTCGTTCGTTTCACTATATAACTATTATATATATACTATTAATAACTTTTTTGATTTTAAGTATCATCTTACTACTAAATAGTAAGGAGATGATAAAAAGATGAGTAATCAATATTACACATTAAAAGAGATAAGTTGTCTATTAAAGACACCAATACCATATTTAAGAAAAATGATTAAAGACCATACTTTAAAAGCACATTTTATAGGAAGACAATATATTGTTAGTCAAGAAGAATTAAAAAAGTGTTTAAATAATTTAGGAGTTAAAAATGAAAGATAAAGATATATTAAATATGTTAGGTTTAACTGATAGAACAATTACACTAGGTCTTGATGATGAATACTTACAAATAACACTTGAAAAGAAAATTGATGACTACCTAAAAAAACTTGATGAAGAAAGAGAAAAGCAAAAAAGAATTGATACCTATAAACAAGAATACGAGAACTTTAAAGAAAAGAAAAAATATATTGATATGTTTAAAGATACTTTTGTATATGGTAAAATTAAAGACACTTTAATTAGAGATGGTTTTATATATCGTTGTCCTTTTTGTTTAGATGTATCTAATCAATACGGAAGACCAATAGAAACATACAAAAATCATAATCATTGTAAGTAAAAGAGAGATAAGTTTTAATTGCTTATCTCTCTTATTTTTTTACTTATTCATTAAATCATTATACAATTTTCTTTCTTCAACATTATTTTTTCTAAACTCTAATACAAATAAATCGGTTAATTCTTTCAACTCTTTTTCAACAAGTTTTCTATCTTTCTTACTAACCTTATTTTCTTTTAATAATTGTCTTATAACTATTATTTCAATAATCATATTATTCATATCTTGAGTTATATTAAATCTTAAATCTTTAAATTGCTTATCTTTCATTTTTCCACCTTTACTATTAATAATTTTAATACATTTTTATCTTTTTTTAGTAAAAAAGTGCCATTTCAAACAACTTTTAAAACACTCATAAGTATTTTGCCCTTTATTTATAATACTTTGATAGATAATTATTGAATATTCAACGAGTGCCATAAAAAGTGCCAAACTAGAGGACACCTTGTGTCAAGTTGTGATAGTTTATAACACTTTTTTAAATATGTAAAAAAGTCTTGAAACCCCTTAATTTCAAGACTTTTATAATCAAAAATGGCGTCCTTGAGAGGATTTGAACCTCCGACTTTCCCTTTAGGAGAGGGATACTCTATCCAACTGAGTTACAAGGACAGGTATTTCCTTGCTTTGCAAGGAATTATTTTTATGTTTTCCTCATAGCCACTTACTTAGGAGGCGATCGCTCTATCCTACTGAGCTACGAGGACATAATATAATTTTATCATAAAAAAAATTATTTGAACATTATCTTTGTCCAAATAATATCATATTTATTATGAATAAAGTATATACCGCTATTGCATTTTTAAATTTAAACTTCGTTAACTCATAAGTTGCAACACTTTTATCAACTAATGTCAAAACCCAACTTTCCTTATACTTAGGAACTACTTTTCCTAATGGGAACATATGAGAAGTAATAGCATTTTCTTCCTTTTTATTTAGATTAAACTCCTTTATTGCATTATTATAAGCAATAGATGGATGATCGATTCCCTTTTTTATACCCTTAGTACCTTGAAAATCACTTTCTGTAAAATAATCATGTAAAAGTGCAGCACGCGTTGCAGATACATAATCCATTCCTAATTTTTTTGTTATTTTATAAGTATACTTTGATACTCTCATAACGTGAATTGCTCTAGTAAGTCCGTGATGACTTTCACTTTTTAATTCGTTAAATTTTTCTGTATTTATTATATCTTCAGCAATAGATTCAAAACTAATATCATTTGAAATTTTTTGCATTATAATTTCACCTCAATAAACAAATTATAGCACAATATATTTATTTTGTCTAAAACTTGCTCATAATATTATATTTATTTACATTAAATAGTAAAACTAGATTCGTCTATAAAATGATAATTTTCTTTAAATTTTAACTCATAAACTAACTTTACTAAGGCTAAATCCTTACCCTTTGCCTCTAACATTATATCGACATCTTTATTATATCTCTTTAAAAATTTAATAAATTTAATAAAATCATCACTACTAATATATTCGTTATGGCTTCTTTTTTCCTTTTTACTTTTTGGACTTGAATAATGCATCTTTACTTTACAGTTTTTATAAGTATTAAATATTCTTTTCATATAAAAATCTATATCTTTAGTACATTTATTACAATAATGGTGATGTATATCTAAACACATTGGTATATTTAAATTTTCACATATTTTTAACGTTTGATAAACATTATAACTTTTATCATCATTTTCTAAAATAATTAATTTTTGTAAATCATTACTTAATAGTTTAAAATTATTAATAAATCTATTACTACTTTCTCTTATACCATTAGTTTTAGAACCTATATGAAGAATTATATTATACTTGACATTAAACATATCCATAACGTACTTTAAACTCTCTAACATTTTAATACTTTTTAAAACAACATCACTTCTTACACTATTTAGAACACAATACTCATTTTCATGTACATCAACTCTCATATTATTATCATTTATTAATTTACCTATATATCTAAATTTATCTTTATATAAATTTAAATCTATATTACAAATATCTATAAGTGGTACTAAAGAAGCAGTTATCCTAAAAAAATGTATATTATTTTTTATATTATATTTTATTATTTTTTCTAAATTATTTAGGTTTTCTTTAATAATTTTATCTATTTTAATAGATTTATTTACATCATCAAGTTTATTATAAAATGTAAGAGTTGTTGTTTTACTAGAAGTAGTATCAATAATTTTACTTATACAAGCATATCCCAATCTTATTTTCATATTATCACATACATATTATGATAAAATACTAATTATTCATACAAAAAAAGTAGATTAAATAATCTACATTTTTATTATAATCTATTAAATAATGCTTCTATACTATTTAATTCTAATCCCTTTTCTGCTTCTATATAAGTCCAAATTGGTTCACTTATATTTAAATAAGATCTTATTTTTTCTGCAGTAGTTGGCATTATTGGCTCAATATAATTGCTAATATTTGCTATTATTGTTGAACAAGTATATATTGTATCATTAAATTTATTTATATCATTTTTAAATGATATCCAAGGAGTTTCTTCATCATAATATTTATTTACTTTATCAAGTAAATTGATAATTATATTTGTTACTTCTCTAAATTCCATTTTTTCCATATATAAAGATATATCTTTATATGTTTTTTCTAATATTTTTTTCATATCTTCTGACATATTTCCATTTGGAATATTTGTTAAACCCTTAAACTTTAAAGTTCTATTAATAAAGTTTCCTAGTTTATTATTTATTTCATTATGAGTTGCATTATATTCATCTATCCCAAAATTTGAATCTCTTTTTTCAGGACCATTTCTAATTAAATGAAATCTTAATGTATCAATATTAAATTCTTTAGAAGCTTCTAATACAGTCATACCAATTCCTTTACTCTTAGAAAATTTTTGATCATTAAAATTTAAATATTCACAAGAAACTAACATATCAGGCAACTTATAATTATCTTCAAGTGCTATTAAAAGTCCTGGAAATATTATACTATGGAAAGTGATATTATCTTTTCCATGAACCATATACATTATATTGTTTTTATCTTTATCCCACCAGTCACGGAAATCTATTTTATTTCTATTACAATAATCCATTGTAGTAGTTAAATATCCAAACACAGCATCAATCCACACATACATTTTTTTATCTTCATAATTAGGAACTGGAATATCTATTCCCCATGAAAGATCTCTAGTAACGGCTCTATCTGGCAAACCTTCATTTAAATACTTATTAGTTTCATTTTGAGCATTTTTTCTCCATTTAGATTCGTTAGATTTAACATATTCTTCTATCTTAGGTTGTAATTTAGATAAAGCTATATATAAATTTTTGTTATCTTTTAAAACAGTTTTACTTTTACAATCAATACAAATTGCTCCATTTAATTCTTGTTTTGTAAAAACGTGTCCACACTCACATTGATCACCTTTAGTTTCACTACCACATTCTGGACAAGTTGTTATAAGTTCTCTATCAGCAACAAATTTTTTACAAGTTTCACAATAATTATCTGGTTCTATCTTTTCATATATATAACCTTTATCATAAATTTCTTTAAATAATTTTTCTACAGTTTTTTTATGAAAATCACTTTCAGTATTAGTATATAAATTATATGTAAAATTCATACTTTTAAAAGATTCTACGAATTCATTATGATAGCGTTCAGCAATATTACGTGGACTTACTCCTTCTTTTTTTGCTCTTTCAGTAATTGGTGTCCCATGACAATCACTTCCGGAAACGTACATTACATTATCGCCCATTAACCTGTGATAACGTGCTAAAACATCACCTGGTAATTGACTTGCTAAATGTCCTAAGTGTAAACTACTATTTGCGTAAGGCCACGCACCACCAATTAAGATATTTCTTCCATTTTTATTAATTTTTACATCATTATATATTTCGTTCATAATAACATCTCCATTACTTAAATATTTTAACATAAATATATTTATTTTTACACTATTTTATTTCATATAAGAAAAAAATGCTAAATATATTAGCTATTTGTTTTCTTTTACTATTTTTTTACTTCTCATATATTTAACTTTTAACACATCCTATTCAATATCATTTAGTAACAGTATAAAAAAATATTCTAACCAAACTTTTTTATTTTATAAAAAATACAGTAAATACTACTTAGGATTGATATGTATCATACAATGTTTAATATTGCTAAACTTATTTTCTATTTTATCATGAACAATATGTGATATATTATGTGCTTCAGAAAAAGTCAAATCTTTATCTAATGATATTTCTAAATCCACATATACTTTATTACCAAATACTCTAGTTTTTAGTAAATCAATATCATTTACTTCTTTAGTATCTAATATTAACTCTTTTATTTCGCACACAAATTTTTCATCACAAGAAGTATCTAATACTTTATTTATTGAATCTATAAATATATCAATTGATGTTTTTATTATAATTATTGATATTATTATAGATGCTACTAAATCCATATATTTTAAACCTTTTATAGCTGCAAATATTCCAATTAAACTTCCAACTGATGAAAAAGCATCACTCCTATGATGCCAAGCATCAGCTTTTAAAGAATCACTATTATATTTTTTAGAAAATTTTATAGTATAATGATACATCCATTCTTTAGTAATAATTGAAATTATTGCCGCAATTAAAGGTAAAGTACTTGGAATAACAAAGTGATTATTGTAAATATTTTTTATACCATTACCACCTATTATAATACCAGTCATAAATAACATAAATGCAAGTATAATAGATGCAACACTTTCAAATCTTTCATGACCATATTGATGTTTTTTATCAATTTTTTTATTAGATAAATTAATACCAATAATCACTATAACTGTGCTGAAAACATCTGACATACTATGTATAGCATCGCTTATCATAGCACTACTTCTACCAATTATGCCAGAAATTAACTTAAAAATTGACAATAAAACATTACCAATTAAAGTGATTATTGAAACTTTTATACAATCTTTTTTCATAAAATCCCTCTTTTTAAATAGTGTCATTACATTATATGACATTTATTTAAATATGTCTAATATTATTTTTTGAATTTATAAATTTACCAGTACTAGCATCAAATATAAATCCAACTGAAGGTAGTCCTTCATCTTTTAGAATATCATCATTGTTATATTCTAAAGGAATGAACGTTTCTTTATATTTATTAAATAAATTATATAATTTAGAACATAGTTCATAATGATTATAATAATAACCTCCAATTACTGCATAATTAATTTTTGAATCTGTAAATCCATTCATTTCTAACATATATATCATTTTAATAAAATTTAACTCTGGTTCATTAGCTATATGCCCCACAATAGCTCGTTTATGTTTTTCACTATATAAAATTACTCCAACACAAGTTGCTAAAGCATTAGTACCAATTACAGTATTTTCGTTATCTGTTATTTTTATTTCATTCATTCCAACGTTTATATAATCATTTTCCATTATTTCACCTAATAACTTTCTCACTAACAATACAATTATAAACTATGCAATTAGTTTTTTCAATTTTTAAAATGTTTTCCCAATATACAAAAAAAGCACGTAAAGACGAGCTGTATTTCTAAATGGTGCTAAATGCAGGAATTGAACCCGCAACCTACTGATTACGATTCAGTTGCTCTACCAATTGAGCTAATTTAGCGTTATGGCTGCCCAGGTTGGATTCGAACCAACGGAATCATGGAGTCAGAGTCCACTGCCTTACCACTTGGCTACTGGGCAATAAAGAATTAAAATTTAATTCTTTCATTAATGTAACTAGCTAAATCATCTATTTTAACTTTAACTTGTTCCATTGTATCTCTATCACGTACGGTTACTGTTTTATTTTCTATAGATTCATCATCTATTGTAATAGCAAAAGGTGTTCCTATAGCATCGCATCTTCTATATCTTTTTCCAATACTACCTGCTTCATCATAAGAAGTATTAAATTCACTACATAATCTTGAGTAAACTTCCATTGCTAACTCACTATGTTTTTTCTTTATTAAAGGAAGTATTGTTGCTTTAACAGGTGCTAAAAAAGGCGTTATTTTAAATACTTCTCGAGTTTCTCCGTCACTCAATTCTTCTTTTTTAATCGAATCACATAAAACAGTTAAGAATAATCTATCAAGTCCTAGACTAGGTTCAATTACGTATGGTAAATATTTATCATTAGTTTCTGGATCTAAATATCTTAAATCTTGTTTAGAATGTTCCATATGAACACCTAAATCATAATCAGTTCTATCTGCTATACCCCACAGTTCACCCCAACCCATTGGATATAAATATTCAATATCAGTAGTTGCTTTACTATAAAAAGATAATTCTTCTTTTTTATGATCTCTATATCTAAGTTTATCTTTATCAATACCTAAACTTTTTAAGAAATCCATACAATAATTTTTATAATAACCAAACCATTCTAAATCAGTATTAGGTTTACAAAAGAATTCTAACTCCATTTGTTCAAATTCTCTAGTTCTAAAAATAAAGTTACCTGGAGTTATTTCATTTCTAAAACTTTTACCAGTTTGACCAATACCAAATGGTAATTTTAATCTCATACTTCTTTGTACATTTAAAAAGTTAGTAAATATACCTTGAGCTGTTTCTCCTCTTAAATAACAAATACTTTTTGAATCATCTGTAACACCAATATGAGTTTCGAAAAGTAAATTAAATTTTCTTATATCAGTAAAATCTTTTGAACCACATTTAGGACATTCTATTTCATTGTCTCTTATAAAACTTTCTAATTTTTTATTATCCCATCCGTCTCCAGTTTCACTACCATTTGTAAAATCTTCTATTAATTTATCCGCTCTATATCTACTTTTACATTTTTTACAATCTAATAGTGGATCTGCAAAAGAAGCAACGTGTCCTGATGCAACCCAAACTTCTGGATTCATTAATATAGCAGCATCTAACCCATAATTATATGGATTTTCTTGAATAAATTTTTTCCACCAAGCGCGACGTAAATTTTCTTTTAATTCTTTACCTATAGGACCATAATCCCAAGTATTTGATAAACCTCCATATATTTCACTTCCTTGAAATACAAAACCATATTGTTTTGCATAATTTACTACATCTTCCATTTTCATAACTAACACTCCTCTAATATCTTTTCTATTTCTTTAACTTCATTAACTATAACAAATTGACTAAATAAATCTTTACTTATAAATCCAGTTTTAATATTATCTTTCATCCAATCTATTATATTATTATAAAAACCTTTATAATTCATTAATATAATTTTTTTATTTCCTAAGCTTGCTCTATATTCTTCTAACGCACAAGTAAATTCTGCAAGTGTCCCTATACCACCAGGTAATATAACTGTATAATCACTTCCAAAATAAAGTTTCTTAAACCTAAGTAGCGTATCATTTACTCTAATACATTTAGCTTTCGGAATTTTTTTAAAATCACGTTCATATTTTGGAACAGTACACGCATAAACTTTTCTATTATTTTCAATAAACGCTTTATAACAAGCTCCCATCATAGACTCATTAGCAGCACCAAACATTAAATCAAACCCTCGAGTAGCAAAAACATTTGATACTTCACTAGCTAAATCTAAATATTCTTTTTCTTTAGTACTATAAGCACTAGCAATAAAAACTTTCATCTAATCACCTTCTATAATATACGTAAAATATATATAAAAAAGACTAAAGCATAGGGGCGATATCTTTCGCTGTTCCACCCTACTTTGGTCTCTTTATCTAATAGCTCGAGATATTCCACATCCGTCATCACTTATAAGAATATTTTATTATATTTTTTTCATTTTGTCTAGATATATGTTATATTATTAATGGTGATTTTATGAAATTAATATCTACTTCATTTTTAGAAATTAAAAAAAGTAAATTTTATTCATACTTATATCAAATAGACTCTTTAGAAGAAATTGATACTATTTTAAATATTATTAAAAACGAAAATAAAAAAGCAAAACATTTTCCATATGCTTATATATTTAACGGTGTAGCAAAAAAAACAGATGATAAAGAACCTAATGGTACTTGTGGAACACCTATATATAATGTATTAACAAGAAATAATCTAAATAACCATTTACTAATAGTAGTTAGATATTTTGGTGGTACAAAATTAGGTGTTGGTCCATTACTTAGAAGTTATACTAAAGTTGCAAATGATGTTATAAAATAATTAATATTACATACTATTTATTAGGTGATTTAATGAAATACGCAAAAAAATATTATAAATCAGTACTTATATTTATATCTTCACTTATCATAATACCAATATTTCTTACATTACTTAATATACTTAAATTAAAAACTTATAGAGTATCTATAATTATAGTAAGTTCTATACTAACGTTTATAATTGGTTTTATACTAGGTAAAAAAACAGATAAAAATGGCTACTTAAAAGGTTTACTGTTATCAACAATATGTATATTAATTTTATTAATATTATCCTTAGTATTTAAATATAAATTAAATATAAATTCTTTAATTTATTACATTATATTAATAATTAGTACTACATTTGGTTCTACACTAGGTATAAACAAAAAAATAAAATCTTAACATTTAGATTTTATTTTTATTTTTAATATATTATTTAAAAAGCATACATTCTCTTTTGTAATAACACTAGGATAATTATATAAAATACTATAAAGTATTTTATCACTTTCACTAATATTTAAATCTTTTAATTTACTATAATTTCTTAATACTTTATTTTTAGAAACTAACATACCATCAAAATTATAATATATATCATCTACTAAATAATTATCTATTGCATCAATATTATTTGTAAAATTAGTAACATTACTACTCAATACCTCAATAATATCTATTGGTATTAAGTCAGTATAATTTTCTAACATACTTTCTACTAATTCTTCATCACTTAATAAATAAGTTTCTTCTTTTCTAATATATCCACATAATTTATTATTATCATTTAATATTGGTTCATTAATATATTTATTAAATAAACATCTTTTTATTAAAATATCAGTTTCGTTACTTATTAACCCTATATTATTTTTTATTAAATCATATAAACCTATTTCTATAAATTTATCTATTTGATAAGAATAATCTTTCTTTAAAAAATCAAAATTATGTATATCACTATTAAAATTAATATTATACATTTTATAAATATTAATTAAATATTTTATATATTCATTATTTAAATATAATATATTTTTATCGAACTTTACTATATCTTTTATATTAAATATAATTTTTAATAATTCTATATTCTTTATAAAATTATCTATATTACTTATTATATCTATAATATTATCTAATAAAAATCTTTCACTAATTAATTTATTATTAATTAATTTTAATAAATATGCTAATTCATCTAAACTTAATTTATTTAATAATAATAACATTATATTATTATATTTTTTTACATTAGGTATAGATTTATCTATTAATTTTATATATTGCTCTAATTCATTAGAATCTAATAATATTTTAGAAGAATCTACATTACATTCATAAGTAGCAAGTATTCTTTCTTTTAAATTTACTTGATTATTATCTAATTCTTTTATATCATTTAATATATTACAATATTCCTTATTTACTAAAGAATTATTATATTCTAATAAATATATTTCTAATAAATCATTACTAAAAAATTTAGTAATTTCATTAATATTTACTTTCTTATTATTTAATATACTTTCTTTACAACTATTAAGTGCGTTTGTGCGTCTTTTTTTATTACTAATAAATTTTTTCTTTTTACCTGCTAAATCAATATAAACATTGTTCATATTGCTAATATTTTCTAATAAATGAGGAAAATGATTTCTAATAACTTTTTTTGTTTTATTTCTACTTTCTTCACTCATATCTTCTATTTTAGCATTTTGTATTTCTAATAAATCTTTTACTTCTTTAAATATATTTAGTTTGTTCATAGTATTTAATAAATTTAATGCTTGATTATACATTCTAAAATCTATTTTATTATTTTTACTAAATATACTTATAATAAACAATTCTATGTCTTTTTCTATTTTTAAATTTTTAAACTGTTCTAACATATTCTCATATGTATCTTGTTTTATATATAAATATTCTATTGTTCTACCTGATTCTAAAATATTAAGTATATTATCATAAATTATACTTAACATAGAATAATCTTCTGCCTTTATTCTATCAATATATTCCTTTAATGAAGTTATCCTATCATCAATCTTATTTATATCAAATCTCGAAAAGCATAAATAAAATAATTTAAATAAAGTACTAACACTTTCTTTAGATAAAGATTCATAATTATATTTAAATTTAGATAAATATTCTAAATCAGCATCTAACTCGAATTCTTCATCCTCAACTTTATTTAAAAATATGTTAATTAATTTAATATACTTATTCATTTTCTTCACCACGTAATATCTTTCTTAAACAAGAATTATTATCAAGTTCTGTTATATTATCTAAATTACTTTGATATAATTTAAATCTATTATTTAATCTTTCTTTATATAATTTATTAGTTTCTGATTTATTAGTTATAGCGCCAATTATTGAATAAGCACCATTTCTTCTATCAAATATAACTCTAGTTTGATTACTTAAATCTCTTACTTCCAATAAATTTTTATAATCACTAAATTTAGATAAACATTTAAATGTACCAAATCTTATACTATCTAATAATTTTTTTATAGAATTATAAACAGTAGGATTATCAAGAATATCATAATAAATATATGGTTCATCATCACACATAAAAAATATTAATTTATTTTCTACTATTTTTATACTTTTATCTTTATTTTTTAATTTTTCTTTATACTCTAATATTTCATTAAACTTTTTTTCATACATATTAAGTTCACTATTTATTGATTTAATATCTTCTTCGTTTGTTTCTATAGTTAATAAACATTTATAAAATTGTATAGTTACTAAAAAATAATTTAATATTTTAGCAAAAATTTTTATACTGTCTTTAGTGTATTCTTTAGGTAATATATCTAAATAATTATTACTACGTATATTTTCATCAATAAAACTATTATAAAAATCTTTATGTATTACTTTCTTTTCTACAACTTCACTTTCTTTAGAATTATTATTAGTATAATCAACATAAACTTTACTAGCTAAAGCAGATTCTTGTATCTTTAATTCTTTTTTATAAAAATCTAACATCTTAACTTTTATATCAATATTACTTAAATATATCTTATTAATAATTTTTAACACTTCTTCTTTTGAAACACCAAAACTAATTAGTTCTTTATATAAAGAATATAATTCAGTAATAAATTTATTTTTATCTTCATACTTCTTAAGTATTTTTTCCATAATAAAAACCCCTTTACAGGGTTAATATAATATCATATTAATTAAATTTTGTAAAATCACTGTATTACATAAGGATTTGAAATCGTTCCGTTTCCGCTAGATATTTGAATTCCTGACTTTAAAGAAACTGCGGGACGGATAGGAAAAGTATTACCTAAATAAGAGCCATCTCTTATTCCACCATCATCAAGCACAAAATCTGTGCTCACATAAGTATCAATGCTGTCGAAGTAACTAGGCGACAAAGTCCACCAATAATTAGTTGTTGCATTATTATTTAGATAAAATTTTAACTTAAAAGCACTTACTCCTCCTCCAGCATATACTATTTCATCAAATGTTAACATTCCTACTTTATTTATATCAATTTCACCATCTACTCCTGTTGTTTCACATTTATAAGATGGTGTTTTTGTTATGGAATATTTATTTCCAGCTGTAAATTTAAAACTTGTTCCAGAATTTATTAAATCATCTACTTTACCTATTACTTTTCCAGTGCTATCGTAACCATTTGTTTGGTCTCCTATACACCACGTTTCATTTTTTAATAAAGCCTTATCACTTTCGCTTGTTATTTTTCTTTCTAGCCATGCATTTAATTTTGTTCTTGCATTATTAGTACTTGAAGCACTATTTATGTAATCGTTTATATAATAACTATTTACTATTTTATAACCATAATTTGCTCCTATTATTGTTCCTTGAGTCCCAGTTGCGCCATCAGTTGCATATCCACTATTATCTGTTAAATTTGTTGTACTACAAGTTTTTTCTGAAGCTAATATCATTTTAATACTTTCATCACCTTGTATCCTAACAATTCTCCAACACATACCTGAAAAATTAACGTAATTATCAATCGGATTTCCTCTAAAATAATAAGTTGTTCCAATATCATCTTCTGCTGTTGATAATATTTTATCAGTTGCAGTTGTTATGTTATTTACCATTCCAACTGCAGATAGATTTGCTGTAAATATAGATTTACCGTCAAGTGTTCCATTTTTTGCGTTATTTAATATATTATAAGCAAGTGTTCCTTCTTCAAAAGGCATATAATCTTTTACATCACCTATATTAATTGTTAATGTACTTGATATATTTGTTATATTTAAACTTATTGTTTGTGAATCACTTGTTACTGTTATTGTGTCTCCATTTACACTAGTTGTAGAACCTTTGTTTATTGTTATTTGTTTACTTCCTTTTACTGTTCCTTTAGAATCTTTTACATAAAGTGTATGAACTCCTGGTTCTACTGCTGGTATAAAATATTTGTTATCTCTTATTTGGCTAGTTTTAGGATTGCTTTGCATTTCTACATAATCTCCATCACTAGCATTTGCTACTGTTCCTGTTATATCTACTATATCTGCTAAATTATATATTTGTACTTTTGCAGATATTGTTTTATTCATGTCTTCACTTTGATCTATATTCATTTCTTTATAGACTACTTTTAATTCATAACTTTGTGTTTCATTTACATCTATATT
>CAKOJI010000011.1 GCA_934089255.1 uncultured Bacilli bacterium
TTAGGATATGATAATCGTGGAAGATTAAATTTAAGTCGTAAAGATGCTTTACCAAAACCTAAGAAAAAAGAAGATAAAGATAAAAAGAAAAAAGATGAATAGAGAAGTAAAAATTGGGGAAGTTTATAAACATTTTAAAGGTCATATAGTTCGTATAGTTTGTGTTGCAAAAAACACTGAAACTATGGAAGAAGAAGTAGTTTATTACCATATTAAAAATAAAGAATATTGGGTAAGACCTCTTAGTATGTTTAATTCATTAGTTGATAAAGAAAAATATCCTGATGTTAAACAAGTTTATAGATTTGAAAAAATAGAGTCTGATAGCGAATAGTTATCAGACTTTTTAATATAATTTAGTATGAATAATTTTATTATAAGTATAATGAATAAATATGGTTATATAGGGATACTTTTTTTGATAACTGTAGAAAATATATTTCCCCCTATACCTAGTGAAGTAATACTTACATTAGGTGGATTTATGACTAGTAAAGATGGTGTTACTATGTCTTTGTTTGGTGTTATTATGTATTCTACGTTTGGAAGTATGTTAGGTGCTATAATATTATATTATGTAGGTTTTATATTTAATAAAGATAGACTTTTAAAAATAGTTAGAAGTAAAGTAGGACGAGTACTTTGTTTAAAAGAAAGTGACATTATTAAAAGTGATAGTAATTTTAATAATAATGGTGATTTAACAGTACTTTATTCTAGATTTGTACCTATTCTTAGAAGTTTAATAAGTATACCAGCGGGTGTTAATAGAATGAAATTTAGTATATTTTTAATATATACATTTATAGGTTCTTTAATATGGAATACGGTTTTAGTTAGTTTAGGTAAGTTGGTTGGAGAAAATTATATGGTTGTAGCGGGTATATTTAGTAAATATTCTAAAGTAGTATTTGTTTTATTAATTTTATTTATAATTTATAAAATATATAAAAAAATTAAAAAATAATGTGTTATAATCTTTTTAGGGTATAGAGTATGAAGAAAGAATTAAATTTAAAAAAAATATTTATTTTAATAACATTTTTTGCAATATTAATAAGAATAGTTTGGATAAATGGAAAAAGTGGAGATTATTTAGGTTTTTTAGAACCTTGGATTAAAACTATAAGTAGATTTGGTGGGGTAAAGTCTTTAAAATATAATATAGGAGATTATAATGTACCTTATGTAGTAATATTGACTATAATATCTTATTTTAAAAATCATTTATATTTAATAAAATTTGTTTCAATAGTATTTGATTTTGTTTGTGCTATATTTGGTTATAAAATAGTGTATAAAGTTACTAATAATAAATTACAATCTTTAGTAGCTTATGGTGTTATTTTATTTTTACCTACTGTTATTGTTAATGGTTCTATGTGGGGACAATGTGATAGTATTTATACTTCATTTATTTTAATGTCTATTTATTATTTGTTAGATAAAAAATATATTAAATCTTTTATATTACTAGGTGTTTCTTTTTCTTTGAAATTACAATTTATGTTTATTTTACCACTTTATATAATAATGTTTTTTAGAGAAAAAGATATTAAATGGTATTACTTTTTATTAATTCCGTTAGTTAATGTTATAATGTGTTTACCTGCTATTATTGCTGGTAGAAATATAGTTGATGTATTAAGTATATATTTTAATCAAACAAGTACTTATAAAGATTTGGTTTTAAATTATCCAAATATATATAATATAATTCAAAGTAATGTTTATTTTTCTTTTACTAATTTAGAAATTATTGCATTAGTTGGAGTTATTTATACAATATTTATATATTTTATTATGTGGATATTTGTTTTAGTTACAAAAGTAAATTTTAATAATGAAAAAATATTAAGTCTTGCTATATGGAGTTTAATTATTGCTACGTATTTTTTACCTAGAATGCACGATAGATATATGTTTGTTGGTGATATACTTAGTATTGTTTGGTTTATAATTTATCAAAAGAAGTTTTATGTACCATTAGTTATTAATTTGTGTTCTATAATTAGTTATTTTCAATTTTTATTTGGTTATGAGTTTTTACTTAATTATTATAATATAATTGCAGTTATATATTTTATTATAATTTTAATATACACTAATTATTTAATGAAGTTGTTAAGTGATTAATTAGTAAGTGTAAAAAAAGATGTAATAAGTATAATTATACTTTAATTTAATAAAGATATATTATATAATTGATGATAGGTGATAGTGAAATGATATATTTAGATTATTCTGCAACAACACCAGTATTACCTGAAGTGTTAGATAGTTATAATAGAGTTACTACGGAGTATTTTGGTAATCCTAATAGTTTACATAATTTAGGTTTAAAGTCACGTAATTTATTAGAGAGTGCTAGGAAACAAGTAGGAGAACTTTTAAATATAGATGATAGCGAATTTTATTTTACAAGTGGAGCAACTGAAAGTAATAATATTGCTTTAATAGGTACTTGTTTAGCTAATAAGAATAGAGGTAATCATATAATAGTTTCTAAGTTGGAACATCCTAGTATTTATACTATTGTTGATTATTTAGTTAGTATTGGTTTTAAAGTTAGTTATGTAAATAATACTGATGAGGGTGTTATTGATTTTGAAGATTTAAAAAGAAAGATGAATGAAGATACTATATTAGTTAGTATTTGTGCAGTTAATAGTGAAACAGGTGTTAGACAACCTTTAAAAACTATTAAACAAGTAATAAATAAATATAATAAAAATATAATATTTCATTCTGATATAACCCAGGCGTTATGTAAAGTTAGTATCAATTTTAATGATTTTGATTTAGCAAGTGCTAGTGGACATAAAATATTTGCTCCCAAAGGTATAGGACTTTTATATAAAAAGAAAAATATTAAATGTCAAAAGTTATTATTTGGAACGGATGAATCATATCATCCAGGAACACCAGCACTTCCATTAATTGTCTCTTTTGCTAAGGCTCTTAGAATAGGGTTACACGAATTAGATAAAAAGAGTGAAATAGTTGAAAAATGGAATTCTAAATTAGTTAAAAAATTTAATACGTATCCAAACATAAAAATAAATAGTAGTAAGTATTGTATTCCACATATTTTAAATATTAGTGTAATGGAAATTAAACCAGAAACATTTATTCATGCATTAGAAAGACACGAAATATATGTTTCTAGTAATACTGCTTGTAGTAGTGGGAAGTTATCTACTAGTGTTATGGCTTTGTATAATGATAAAGAAAGAGCAGAACATACAATTAGAATTAGTTTGTCTTGCTTAACAAAATTAGAAGATATAACTGTATTTTTAAATACATTTAATGGAGTATATGAAAAATTACATTCTTTGAGTGAGTAGGAATGTATTTTTTTATGAAAAAACACTAAATGAATTAGTGTTTAACAGAATAAATTTTCATAATATTTAATATCATATTCACTTTGTAAAATACATAAATCGTTTTTTATTTTAAATGTATGAAATATATTATTTGAATTTAATATAAATGGAATTGATTTTCCGTTTTTAAAATTAATTATTATACTTTCTATATTTTTTTCGTTTTTAATTAAATTAAATGCATTTTCTTCTAATTGTTTATTAGTTAAATTATATTCTATAGTTTTATTTTTTAGTTTAATCATAAAGAAGTTACTAATTAAAGAATTTGTATCGTCTTCTTTATAAGGTATTTCGTTGCCATTTGAATCAATATTAGATATATATAATTTATCAAACATTTTATTATTTGCTATAATTGTCTTATTATTTTCAAGATTGATAATTATATTATTTATTGATTCAGTAGTCATATTATCACCTAAATTAATTATAGTACAAATTGTTTGTTTTTGTCTATTAAAAAAGTGTAATATTTTATATTTGTTTTGTAATTAATATTAAACTGGACTGTCTTCTTTTCCGTTCATAAAATTTAGTACTTTATTTTTTATGGTTTTATCTTCTATTGGGGCTGGTTGATAATTATTTGTTTTAGTTGTATATACATAACAGGGTATTATATTAGATTCTTCTTTTGTTAATTCGTATGTTTTTGTATCAATAGTTAAATTCATTTGATAAATAATAGTTCTATTTTCTGGATTTTTATTTCCACCATAACAGAAGTTTCCTAAAGAATATATTATTTCTTTACCTTTATAAATTTCTCTAGGTTGTAATACGTGTGGGTGGCTACCAACTACTAAATCAGCTCCGTTATCTATTAGTTTTCTGGTAGCATTTATTTTCCATTCTTCTGGTGTATGTATTCTTTCTTTTCCGCCGTGAAAGAACACTATTTGGTAGTCTGAGTTTTTTTCTGCTTCTTTTATTAGTTTAATAATTTCATTTGTTTGAGATTCTATCCAAAGTCCTTTACATATTATAGCAACTCTATAATTGTTTTTTGTAAAATACATTATGTGATTATAATCACCGTATTCCATATTAGCATTGATTATAGTTTTAATAGTATCGTTTTTTCC
The DNA here is from genome assembly GCA_934089255.1 of uncultured Bacilli bacterium. Lineage (GTDB taxonomy): Bacteria > Bacillota_I > Bacilli_A > RF39 > UBA660 > UMGS1124. The sequence goes on from CAKOJI010000011.1 coordinate 4,481, forward strand.
TTCTTCTCCATAATCAAATGTATGATTATTTGAAACAGAAACTCCTTCTATACCTGATGAAGATAATATTTTAATATTGTCTGTTTTTGATTTATACCAGTAGGCTGGTTCAGTATTTTTGTTTGTTTCTGGTAGGGATTTATCAGTAAGTACATTTTCTAAGTTTACAATTGTAAAATCATCATTTTTAAATATTTTACTAACTTTACTTAAAAAATATGAAGGTTCTTTTGTATTAGCATATTCATTAAAACTTCCTGGAGTTGTTATATCTTTTAGTGATGCTAACATTGTATCTCCTACAAATGTTAATTTTATGTTAAAATTATTTGATTTTTCGTTGTTTTCAATATTTGTTTTTTCTTCTTTTATTATGTTGGTTGTTGTTTCAATTACTTTAGTAGTTTTATTTTTAATTTGTGAAATGTTTGTTTTAGATGATTTATCATAGTATGCTTTTGATATTGTAATAGTTAATAAAAATGTTATTATAATGATTATTCCACTAATTATTATTTTTCTATTCATAGTACTTTATCCTTTATAAATATAATTATAAGTTAACAATTTTTTGATGTCAATTTGTATGTAACGGATTAGTAAAGTATCTGTATATATTTAAAAATTAAAGAAATTTAAGGGTAGGGGTTTATTTTTTTTAAAAAGTGTGTTATATTATTTTAGTAAATCTATTTTGCGCTCATAGCTCAATTGGATAGAGCGTTAGACTACGGATCTAAAGGTTAGGGGTTCGACTCCCTTTGGGCGCACCATTTTTTGTTTTTTATTCATAAGAACATCGAGTTATTTCGGTGTTTTTTCGTTGTATAAAATTTAGGTATTTGATAAGAATAAATAATGGTGATGTTTCTTGATAAATGGTTATAATCTTAGAAAAATAAATGGTAAAAAAGTATTATGTTTATATTTAGATATGTCTTGTGAGTTTGCTAATTTGAATAATAAAAATAAATCTTTGAAAAAGAAAATTAGGAAATACATAAAGGATAATAAGATTAATTTTAGTAGTGGTATGGTTATGTTACTTGTTGGTGGTTTTTTAGTTGGTAATATTTATTTTAATGACATAAAAAATAAGGATACTAAGATTAGTACAAATAGTATTGTTGAGATAATGGATTTAGAGAGTAGTAGTGAAAATGCAAATGAAACAAATGTAGAAGTAAATAAAAATAATGAAGAATTAAGTATTGTAGATAATTCTAGTAGTGAAACAATAAAGAAAGAAGAAGTAGCAAAAGAACAGGTTAAGGTTGATGTTAAAAAACAAGAAGGTATTCTTTCAGATAAAAGTGATAATAATACTAATAATGAAATAGTTATAGTTAGAAGAAAAGATGGAAGTATTATAAATTTAGATTTGGAAGAATATGGAATTGGTGTAGTAGGTGCAGAAATGCCAGCTTCTTTTAATATTGAAGCTTTAAAAGCTCAAGCTGTTGTTGCAAGAACTTATGCTCTTAAAAGAATTAAAAATAATCAGGTTTTAACTGATGATAATAGTACACAAAATTATAAAGATAATAATCAACTTAAAAGTATGTGGGGAAGTAGTTATAATACTTATTATAATAAAGTTAAAGATGCAGTTTACAGTACACGCGGTAAGTCAATTGTTTATAATAATGATTATATTGATGCTTTATACCATTCAACTAGTAATGGGAATACAGAAGACGCTTTATATGTATGGGGTAGTAGTGTTCCTTATTTAAAGAGTGTATCAAGTGAGTATGATACTACTAATAAAAAATTTAATTATGAACAAGTATTTAATTATGATGAAATTAGTAATAAATTAAATAATGCAATAAGTAGTGATACTGTGTTTAATATATTATCAAAAAATAATGGTGGTAGGGTTATATCGTTAGAAGTTAATGGTGTTACTTATGGTGGTGTAGAGTTTAGAAAATTATTAAATTTAAGATCAACAGATTTTTATATAACAAATACTGGTAATGAAATAAAAATTAGTACAAAGGGCTATGGACACGGCGTAGGGATGAGTCAGTATGGTGCTAATGGTATGGCAAATAATGGGTATGATTATATTAGTATTTTAAAACATTATTATAGTGGTATTACTATTAAAGATTAAATAATTCATTTATAGATGTTGATATGATTTTAGAAACTTTTTTAACATAGTAATCTATATTGCTTGTTGATAATAACATTGTATTATTTTTATATATGTATTCTAATGAGACTGGTATTCCAATAGTTAATACTGGTTTTTTTAATAAATTTTTATCAACTTTTTTATTGTTATTTAAAAGACTTGTACCTGGTTTAATACCAGTAGTTGATAATTCTATAGTTTTATTTATGTGATTTATGTTATTTGTAATAAAAGAATCAATTAATATTACTATATCAGGTTTTATTTTATCTGTTATACTTTTAATAATTAAGTCTGTGTTTATTCCTGTATTTGCTAATACATTTGGTATAAGTGTAGATATTTTTGTTTTAAATATAGTACTAAAACTTGTTGTTATAAAGTTTGTTTTTATATATTTTGTAGTTAATGGTCCTATACTATCCGATGTATTATCTATATTACCTAGTCCTACTATAAGTACGTGTTTTATATTTATGTTATATAGACTAATAAAGTATTTTAATTCTTTTAGAAATGTGTTTTTTATATATTTATTTTCTATTGTATTGAATTTTATTGTATGATATATGTTATTATTTTTTTTAGATTCTAATATTTCTATATTATTTCTTTTTTTTATTAGGTTATAGTTGTTGTCTAAATCTATATACATATCTGTTCTTAAATTATTCATAATGTCACCTATATATAGTTTTAACAATTTTTAGTAATTTATATATAAATTATTTCTATAGTTGATATTATTTATAAATAAATATAAAATATATTTAGAGGTTTTATATATGATTGTAATTGATAATGTTAATAATTTAGATTTATGTAATACTATAACTTGTGGACAAATATTTAGGTTTAAAGTACTAGATGATGGTGCTTATATTGTTGTTTTAAAAGATAGAGTAGTATGGTTAAAATATGATTTAAATAAACTTTATGTTGATTCTAATAAGTTAGATGATTTAGAAAATGAAGTAATTAATTATTTAGATTTGAATAGAGATTATGTTAGTATAATTAATAGTATTAAGGGTAAAGATGATTTATTAGATGAGTATTTAGATAAGTCAATTGGTTTAAAAATTATTAGACAAGATATTATAGAATGTATTATTAGCTACGTCATTAGTCAAAATAATAGTGTTAGAAATATACAAAATAGTTTAAATTTAATTAGTGAAATGTACGGTGAAAAAGTTTCGTTTATGGGAAATTGTTATTATTTATTTCCAACTTTAGATAAGTTGTCTAATATTACTTTAGAAGATTATAGAAAATGTAAGGTTGGTTTTAGGGATAAGTATTTATTTGATATTGTAAAATCTTTATCAGATAAAAGTTTTGATATAGAAAAAATAAAAAGTATGTCTAGTACTAATGCTTTGGAATATTTAATGAGTTTTAAGGGAATAGGTATGAAAGTTGCTAGTTGTATATTATTATTTGCATATCAAAGATTTGATGTTTTTCCAATAGATACTTGGGTTAAGAAATTTATGTTAGAAAATTATAATATAAATAATGAGAAAGATATAAGAAAGTATGTAATGGATAATTACAAAGAGTATTCGGGATTGGTAATTCAATATATGTTTAATGCAATGAGAAATATGTAAATTTTTTTACGATTTATTTAATAATGTAGTTGATTTTTATTAAAAACTATATTAGAATTTATTTATAAGGTATGATGATACTTATAAGATAGAAAGGAAGATATATATTATGAAAAAATTAAATAAGAAAGGTTTTACATTAGTAGAATTACTTGCAGTTATTGTTATTTTGGCTTTATTAATGGTTGTTGCGACTAGAACAATTGGTGGTTCTTTAAATTCTTCTAAACAATCAGCTATGGAAACAGAAGCTGCTAAGATTGTTTCTAAGACATATGAAGATCTAAATATGGATAAAGTTAATGGAAATACAGCTGGTACAACGAAAACTTATGATGGTGCATTAACTACTAAGGGTTATAGTGAAGGAGATTACACGGTTGCAATATTAAGAGATAGTACGGATACTTACAAAATGGTTGGTGTTTGTATTTCTTACGGAAAATCTTCAAAAAAATACAGTTATGGAACAATTAATGGTTCAACAATAACTTGGAGTACTACTTATGTGGATTCTAATCCAGATGCTTGTAAAGATGTGTTTAAATAATAAAAAAACATTTGCATAATTTAAAAATATGTAGTATAGTATTAAGTAGTTAAGTTAATTAACTACTTTTTGTATCGAGAAGTAGCACAGCTTGGTAGTGCACTTGGTTTGGGACCAAGGGGTCGCAGGTTCGAATCCTGTCTTCTCGACCAGTTGATAATTACAATACATTATGTATTGTTTTTTTGTTTCTAAATATGTTATTATTTTAAATAGAGGTATAGTATGGAAGATAATAATAAAATAAATAGAGAAATTGTTATAATGGTTATTATGGTTATAATATTAATATTAAGTTTGTTAGGTATATTACTTTATGAAGTTTATAAAAATAAAGACAATAATATAAATAATAATGTTACTAGGAATACAGTTACAACTACTAAATTAAATAGTGTTAATTTAATACATAATTATTTAGATAAATTAGTTAGTGAAGGTACTATTATAGATTATAATATTATTGATAATAAAAGTGTTTTAAAAGATAATGTTTGTAGTGATAAAATATACAGTAGTGATAGTATGTTTTATAGTGTAATTATTGAGTATAAAAAAAGTGATGTAGATTATTCGTTTGGTAATAGTGATACGTTAGTTAATGATAATATTTTTAGAGCTAGAACTATATTTGTTATAGATAATAATAGTGTTTTAGATGTTATAGAACAATGTTAATATATTTAGTAATTATTAATATTATTACTTTTCTTTTATATGGTGTTGATAAATATTTTGCAATTAAGAATATGTATAGAATAAGTGAATTTATCTTATTATTTTTTAGTTTTATTGGTGGAGTAGTTGGAGCTTTGTTTGGTATGTATTTTTTTAAACATAAATATAGAAAAGTTAAATTTAAGATATTTAATTTTATTTATATAATCTTATGGATATTAATTTTAATAAAATATAATAATTTTATTAACTATTAGTTTACATAGATTATTTTTTTTGTTATAATTTTTTATAGAATAGGAAGGTTGTTATTATGGATAGTATGATAAAAGAAATTAATGATAATTTAAAAACTATTATAGATACAATTAGAGAAAATAGAGATAGTTCTTTAACTACATTAGATAATATTCAAAATCAAATGGATAAAAAAGTTGAAGAAGCAAAGAAATATAAGATTCAAGTTGATGAAGCTAAAGAGAGAATTAATGATTTAGAACAAGAAAATAAATCTTTAGAACTTTCTTTAAAAGAATTACAAGATAAGTATAGTAAAATGAATTTAGTATCTATTATAGAAGCTGGGAATAGAGAAATAAAATCTAAAATTAATGACAACTTAATTAGTATTAATAAAGAAAAAGAACATATTCAAGAACTTACTAATAGAGCTAGAACTATAAAAGATTTACTTATAAATTTGAAAAAAGATAAAACTTTAAAAGAAGAAAAGTTAGAAAGTATTAAAGTTGTTTATGAATATTATAATACTAGAATTAATGAAGTAATTGATTATGCTTTTGATCATTCTAATAACTTAGCTGATTATAAAGATAGTTATAATAAGATTGGTTTTGATGATAAAGACACAGATAGTGATGAAAAGGAAAGCAAAGTAGTTAAACCAATTGATTTAGAAAATACTATGGTGTTTGATGAAATAGCTAATATAGATGAAAATAAAAACTTTAAAGATGAAATGAGTTTTATTAATGATAAAATAGAAAATGAAACTAAAGATACTTTAGAGGAAAAACCTTTAGAAGAAAAAACTAATTTTAGTGATGAAGAAAAATATAATGCTATTATAAATGATACTTTAAATAATATAAATGACGAAGGTGTAGTTGATAATAAATTAGATAAAGAAGAAGTATCAAAAGAATCTGAAGTAGATAAAGAAGAGAATAATACTGAAGATGTAAAAAGTGAAAAAGAAGTTTTTGACAAACCTGTTGATGAAAAATTAAATATTGATAGTAATAATATATTTTTAGATAATGAAGATGAAAAAAGAAATTCAGTAACAGAAGAGATTGATACTTTAAATAAATATAGAATAGATAAAATTAATGATTTATTTTCTAATATTAATGATGTAAAAGATGAAGTAGTTAATACTTCTAATAATGCTATTGATATAGAAAATAAAATAGATAATGCTTATAAAGATGTATTTGGTACAAGTGTTAGTGAACCTATATCTAAAACTCCTACTTTAACTGATATTTTTGGTAATCCTATTAAAGCAGAAGATTTAAGTACTGAGGTTAAAACTACTAAGATGATAGAAGATTTATTTAGAGAAAATGGAATAGAATTTAATAGATTTAGAGAAGATGAAAAAAATTATTTAAAACAAATTTATGATGAAGAAAAGTTTAATAATATTATAGAAGTTTTAAAAAGAAATAAAATAAATATAGAAAATATTTATTATGCGTTTAATATATTTGGTGAGATTAGTCCTAATGAATTAGAAAGTTTGATAAATAAGTTACTTAGTATTGGTCAAAGTGTAGAAGCTATTGGAAGTATTTTAGAAAAATTACCTAAAGTAAAAAAATATAATTTAGATGAAGCTATAATGAGTTATGGTGACTATATTAAAGATATAGATATTACTGAGTTAGTTATGAAGGCTAAAGAATTATATGATGGAGGTAATAAATAATGGAATATTTGTTTGATTTAGGATTTAGTTTAGAAGAAATAAATAATATTAAGTCTAAATATGATCATAAAGATATAGAAAAACTTGAGTTTTTCCAAAGATTAGTTACTAATAATTATAATTATTTGAAGTCATATGATATTAAAAATATAAAGGTATGTTTTATAAATCATTTGAAAATGTTTTTTATGAATCCGGATAAATTTAGAAGTATTTTTAATAAATATGATAAGAATGATTTAGTTAGATGTATTGAGAAAAATGATCAAGTACTAGAAAAATTGTAAAGAAACTGATATATGTTTCTTTTTTTGTAATATTATGTCATATTGTGTTATAATTATTATGTATGATACTAATTAGTAATGAGGTGTTAGCATGAAACTTTTTAAAAATGTTTTATTTATTACTGTTATTAGTCTTTTGTTTAGTTTAAATGTATATGCAGGAACAGCTATAGGTATTTCTAAAGCTACTGATGGATTAACTTTAAGAAGTGCTAAAGATTATGAAGATGATAGTAATATGATATTAGATATTCCTTATAAGGCAGAATTTAAAATATTAGATACTAATAAAGAAGCTGGTAAGAATTGTCAGAATGGTTGGTATAAAGTAAGTTATAATGATAAGACTGGTTATGTATGTAGTAGTCTTATGAGTATTAAAGAAGGTTCTATAGTAGAAGATTCTAAGTCAGATGATTCTACAAAAAATAATAATACTAAAAATGAAACTGCAAACGATGCAGATTATACAGAAGTATTAAGAGCTGCTGGTTTTAGTGATAGTTATATACCTTATTTAACTTATTTACATAAACAGCATCCTAACTGGGAGTTTGTTGCTAAGAAAACAAATGTTAATTTTAATGATGCTGTTTTTTCAGAGAGTGCATGTAATGCTAATTTAGTTCCTTCTAGTGATGATGATAAGTATAAAAATAATGATTGTGGATCAAATTATCACGGTTATGTAACTGCATCTAGTAGTACTATAGCATATTATATGGATCCTAGAAATTTTCTAAATGAAACTAATATATTTATGTTTGAAGATAATTATTTGAATAATAAAATAAGTGATGATTCTTATAAGGGTACTGTTGGTTCTATGTTTAGTGGTTTATATATGTATAGTCAAATACCTAATTTGCCATTGTTTATTACAAATGCTAAATCTAGTGGTGTAAGTCCAATATCAATTGCTAGTAGAATAAAGCAAGAGTTAGGTAATGGAAAGTTAACTAGTGGTAAGTATGTAGGACAGTTATATACAGTAATTAGTGGAGACTATACAAATAGATACGGTTTATATAGAGGTTTAAATCTTAATAATTATTATAATTTTTATAACTACGGTGCTGCTGATAGTTGTGGTGATATAACTGATTGTGCATTACTTTATGCTTATAGACATGGATGGGGTGGCTCTGGTAATAAAGATAATGATAGACAAAAAGCAATAACGAGTGGAGCTAGTATTATTAAATCAAATTATTTAGATGCTGGGCAACATACTGCTTATTTACAAAAATTTAATGTTGCTCCTAAAAATGAAAAGTCTAGATATGTTCATCAGTATATGACTAATGTTAGGGCTGCATATAGTGAGAGTAGTATTATTGCTAGTGCATATACAAATTTAAAATTAATGGATTCTAATTTCATATTTTATATTCCTGTTTATGAAAATATGCCAGGTGAAATTAAATTGCCAACTGGTAGTGGAGATAAAAATTATAATGGAATTGGTGATAAAAATAATAATACTCCAGATATAGATGATTCTAAGATTGATGTTTATAGTGCAATTACTGGTGCTGGTTATAGAATAAATAGTTCTACTTTATCAAATATTGCTATTGGTACTGGTGTAAGTGATGTTATATCTAATCTTAGTGGAATGGGATTAACGGTAAACATTAAGGATAGAAATGGTAATAATGTTAGTGGTGGTAAGATAGGTACTGGTTTTAAAGTTATAGTTGTAGGAAGTACAACGAACGAATATACTGTAGTACAATATGGTGATGTATCTGGTGATGGCTCAATAAATGCTTTAGATTTATTAAAAATACAAAAATATATTTTAAAAGAATCATCTTTTAGTGAAAGTGAACAAATGGCAGCGGATGCTAGTAAAGATGGTAAAATAAATGCTTTAGATTTACTTAAAGTACAAAAACAAATTTTAGGTGAAACAAGTATTGGTCAATAAAAAGGAGTTAGTTTATGAAAAGAATGTTAATATTATTTAGTCTTATTTGTATGGTGATTTTGCCATTTCAAGTTAATGCAGCAAGTGCGAATATATCTGTTAGTGGTTCGTCTACTGCAATGGTAGGTTCAACAGTTACAGTAAATGTAAATTTGTCTTCATCTACACCTATGGGTAGTTGGCAATTTTTAGTAAATTATGATTCTAGTATGCTACAGTTATCTAGTGGAAATGTAAGAGTTGCAGATTATACTAGTGTATCTGGTGGAGAAAAGAGTAAGAGTTATACATTGAAATTTAAGACATTGAAAAGTGGTACTACGAAGGTATCAGTTGGTTCATATGTTGTTTATGCTTACGATGAAAGTGAGATGTCTGTAACTGGTGGTAGTAAATCTATAAAGATTATGTCTCAAGCTGAACTTGAGGCAACTTATTCAAAAAATAATAATCTATCTAGTATTAAAGTAGATGATTATGAGTTAACACCCGCATTTGATAAAAATACTACAGATTATAAAGTGACAGTTCCTTCAAATGTTGAAAAAGTAAATGTTTCTGCTACTGCTGAAGATAGAAAATCTAAAATTAGTGGTACAGGAGAAATCGAAGTTGCTGAGGGTGAAAATAAAGTTGAATTAATAGTTACAGCAGAAAATGGAAGTACAAAAAAATATAATGTTGTTATAAATGTAGAAGATGATAATCCTATACAAGTGGAAGTTGATAAGAAAAAATATAGTGTTGTTAAAAGAGCGTCATCTTTAACTAAACCAGATTTATTTGAGGAAACAAAAGTAAAAATAGGAGAGGTAGAAGTTCCAGGATTTATTAATCAAACATCAAAAATTACTTTAGTAGGTTTAAAAGATGAAGGTGGAAATATTTCATTATTTATATATAAAAATAATAAATATCAAAAATTTAATGAAATAAAGAGTGATAGTTTATCAATAATATTTACTGAGATGAAAAATGTTCCAACTAATTATAAAAAAGCAACTACTAAAATTAATGATCAAGATGTAGTTGCATATAAACTTAGTGGTGAAAAATTATTATTAGTATATGGAATTAATTTAGCAACTGGTAAAGAAAATTATTATACTTATGATACTAGTTTAAAAACATTACAAATATTTGATAAAGATAAATATGAAGCTAGAATTAAAGAAGAAAAAACTAATAAATATATAATTTATGCGATGAGTGGTTTAGTTTTATTTACTATAATATTCTTAATACTTATTATTAGTAAGAATAGTAAATTAAAAAAAATGTTAAGTTTGAAGAATGACAAATAGTCATTCTTTTTCGTTGACGAACAAGTGTATTATATTATATAATTTTGTTAGGGAATGATATTATGAAAATTATTAAGTTTAAAAAAGATAAAAATAATATTTATAAAATTTATTTTGATGATGATGTTGTCATTAGCTTGTATGATGATGTTATTGTTAAATATAATTTATTAGTTAATAAAGAAATGGATATTAATAAATTTAATGGAATAGTTCAATATAATTCTTTTTTAGACGGTTATTATAAATCTATTAAATATATTAATAAAAAAATGAGAACGGAGTTAGAAATAAGAAAATATTTAATAAAACTTGATATAAAAGAAAAAGATATTAATGATATTATTAAATTATTATATAAAGATGGATATTTAAATAAAGAAGTATATTATAAAGCATTTATAAATGATAGATATAATTTAAGTAGTGATGGACCTTTAAAGGTGTCTAGAGAATTAGTTAAATTAGGATATAATGAAAATGATTTTAAGGAATATTTATATTCATTTAATTGGGATGAAAAAATCAATAAATTATTAGATAAAAAGATTAAATTAAATCATAAATTAAGTAATAATATGTTTAAGATAAAATTACTTAACGATTTAGTTAAATTAGGTTATCAAAAATCTAGTGTTATGATGGTACTAGATAATATTGTATTTTCTGATGATTATAAAATATTAGAATATGAATTAAATAAGATTAAAAATAAGTATAGTGTTAAATATAGTGGTAATGAACTTGAGTATAAAGTTATTAATTATTTATTTAAAAAGGGTTTTAATTTAAGTGATATTAAGAGGTGTTATGATGAAAACTAAGTATGAAAGAATGAATAAGAAAGAAAAAAAAGAATTATATAAAAAATATAGATTAGAAAAAAGTGAGTTTGCTAAAAAGATGGAAAATATGTTTCTTCTTTGTGGTATTGGAATAGGTTTTTCTGTTTTAATGTTTATATATGATTATTTTTTTAGGAAAAGTAAAATTAATTATATATTAGATATTATTATTTTTATATTTTGTTTAATTGTATATTTTAGAATATATTATGTAAAAAAGGAGTTATTAAATAATTATGCTTTGAAACTTGATAATGAATATAAAAAAAAGATTGTTAAGAGATATAAAAAATAAGGCTTTTAAACCTTATTTTTTATTCTGATTTTGTTGTTGTTGATGTAGCGTAGTGGTTATATAAAGAATTCATATATTTATTGTAACTACTTTTTAAATTATCGTCTTCGAATTTCATTCCTTTATCTTTTCTTAATTCTTTAAGAGCAGTAATAGAAATTGTTTTATCGTTTTCAACTAGTTTATCAGCAAGTGTAGTAATTATTTCATTTTTAACATCTTTTAATTCTTTTTTATCATATTCTTTTGTTTTTTTAATAATATGATATCCATAAGAAGTTTTAATTGGTTCTTTTGTATATTCGTTAACTTTTAATTTATAAGCAGCTTCTTCAAAAGAACTTTCCATATCTCCTTTATTGAATTTACCTAAATTTCCGCCTTTATCTTTATTGGAATCATCTTTAGAATATTTTTTTGCTAAATCACTAAAATCTTCGCCATTGTTTAATTTTTCGATAACTTCTTCAGCAGTTTTTTTAGCTTTTTCTTCAGCAGCTTTCTTTTCTTCGTCAGTTGCGTCGTCTTTAGCGTCAACAGTAATTAAAATGTGACTTGCTTCAATATCTCCAACTATTTCATCCTTGTAATAAGTATTGATTTCATCATCTGTTATTTGTTTTTTTGCATAGTCTGTAGTACTTAAATCTCTATAATAATTTAATTTTATATATTCTTTAAATTCTTTTATAGTACTAAAACCATAATAACTTTGTATTGCTTCTAATAGTTTTTCTTCAGAATCGTAATTTTTACTTAAAGATTCTACTTGTTCATCAGCATATTTTGATGCTTCATCGCTTTTATTTTCATATTCTTTATAAAGTATTTCTTTATCTATCATATCTATTAGTACGCTGATAGCATATCTATCTTTTAAAGTATCATATAGTGTATCTGCACTAATTCCATCTAATTCTTTAAAACTTACTACTGCTTCCTTACCATTTTCCAGTTTTGCTACTTTTCCACAACCGCACATACTTAATGCGATTAAACTTACTATTAATAATTTCTTTTTCATATATCCTCCTTAGTACAATTATTATTATAACTTGAAGACAATAAAATTACAATAAAATACTCACAAAAATAATAATTTTACCATAAAATAAAGTGAGTAATGAAAAGGAGGGGTTTTATGAACCGCGCAGGATGTGGTACTAATAATAGTGGCATAAGTGCTGCTGCATTTATATTAGTTCTATTCATTTTATTAATAATCATTGTAGGGGCTTTTATTTAAGGAGGTAAATTATGAATAAATCATCTTGTAATGGCACTAACATATGTAATAATGAACGTAATAATTTTGGAGATCTTTTTATAATATTAGTATTATTTATATTACTTGCTATAATTGTAAGTGCTGTATTTACTTATTAGAAAAGAGGGATAACCTCTTTTTTTTTACTAGTCAGTGTGATAAAATGTATTTAAGAATAGAAGGTGTTAGTATGTTTGGAGAAATATTAGATATTTATGATAATTATGTTGTTTTAGAAAATAAAACAGGAGTAATTGATTCTAATTATTTAAATATACACGTTATATTTAATGATAATGATAGAAAAGTAGTTGGTGAAATTATTTCTATTGATAAAAATACAATTAAAATATTATTAATTGGTGAAATAATAAATAATAGATACGTTAATGGTATAGTTAGAAAACCAAATTTAAGTGGTGGATGTAGAGTTGTATATAAAAGTGAAGTTGAGTTATTATTAGGTAAACAAGAACTTGATAGTGTTGATTCATTTTATATTGGAAAATCTTTATTATATGATGGTTTTAATGTAACTAGTAAGTTTAATAACTTTTTTTCTAATCATTTTGCTATACTAGGTAATACGGGTAGTGGAAAAAGTTGTGCTGTAGCAAGAATATTACAAAATATATTTTATAAGAGTGCATCTAATATGCCTAAGGGGGCACATATAGTTTTATTCGATGTATATGGTGAATATAATAAGGCTTTTTTGGCTTTAAATAATATTGATGGTATGGGTTTTAAAAATTATTCTACAAAGGTTGATATGAGTGAAGGTGAACTTGTAAATATACCTGCATATTTTTTAAACGTAGATGATTTAGCATTACTTTTGGATGTTAATAATACTAACCAACTTCCTATATTAGAAAAGACTTTGAAATTAGTATATATATTTAAAAATACTGATTCAGAAATAAGTAAATATAAGAATGATATAATTGCTGGTTGTTTATTAGATATTTTAACAAGTGGTAGAAGTAGTACTCAAATTAGAGATCAGATTATTGCAGTTTTAACTAGGTATAATACTGAAACATTAAATTTAGATACTGAGATTTTACAACCGGGATATTCTAGAACTTTTAAACAATGTTTAAATATTGATCAACAAGGTAAAATGAATTCTTTACAATTTGTTGTGGATTTATTAGAAAAGTATAAAAAGTTAGATTTAGGTAGTATTAAGGGTGTTCCAAATTTTGTTTATTCTTTAGATGACGTTTATTATGCTATGGAATTTGCTTTAATTAGTGAAGGCGTTTTAAAAAGTGATAAGATGTATGATGATTATAATCAATTAAAGGTTCGTTTACAACAAATTATTAATAGTGATTATAATAAATATTTTTCAGTAGGAGAGTATGTTTCTAAAGGTGAATTTGTTAGAAAATTATTTAATAATTCTAGAAATAATCAAATAATTAATTTTAATTTAAATTATATAGATGATAGAATGGCTAAAAAGTTAACTAAAATTTATTCTAAATTATTTTTTGATTTTGCAACTAATTTAGATAATAGGGGAACATTTCCTATACATATAATTTTAGAAGAAGCGCATAGATATGTTCAAAATGATTCTGATACTAAAATATTAGGCTATAATATATTTGATAGGATTACTAAAGAAGGTAGAAAATATGGTGTTATACTTGGTATGATTACTCAAAGACCTAGTGAATTATCTATTACTGCTTTAAGTCAATGTTCTAATTTTGTTATTTTAAGAATGTTTTATCCAGATGATTTAAATATGATTAAGTCTATTACATCAAATTTAGGAGATAATATTTTCAATCAAATTAAATCTTTTTTACCTGGTGTTGCATTAGTATTTGGTACATCTTTTAAAATGCCACAACTTGTTAAATTAGATTTACCTAATCCTATGCCAGAGAGTACTAGTGTTGATATTAGTGATGAGTGGTATAGTGAAGCACGTTAATGTGCTTTTTTTCATAAAAAAACGGAACATTGTTCCGAATAAATTAAGCAGTTTTTTCTGTCTTTTTACTAGCTTTTCTCATTGTTCTTGCTTCTCTTGCAGTAAGTTTTACTTTTTGTCCATCTATTGTATATGTTTGTAAATTTGGATTTTGTCTCATTTTAGTAGCATTTAATGCGTGAGATCTTTTATTACCAAATAAAGGTTTTTTAGTTGTTACTTTTGTTGCCATTAGTTTTCCCTCCTTAATAAGAATTCTAGTCAAGTTTATCATATAAAATCTTGAAAGTCAAATAAAATGGGTGTTTTTTAATAAAAATTATAATTAATTCTAGTTAAGAATAGATAATTATTATATAATATTTATATAAAATGTTAAATATCAGATATTAATTGCATTTTGATATTAAATGATTTTATTTTGTATTTTTAAATATGATGATATAGCAGCAACGGCTACAGTATTAAATGAAAAAAACGAATTAAATTTTACTAGATACGTTAAATATGATTCGGATTTTTTCAAATTTTTGTTGAATTTTACTAAAGCAAAAAAAGACTCTGAAAATAATATTGCTTATTATAAAATACCTGATTTAGAGAATATGAATAAAGTTCAAGTTACGTGCTTACCTTGGATTAAATTCACCAATTTTAAAGATGCAACAAATAAGGTAAAAAAATCCAGTAAACCCAAAGTATGTTGGGGGATGTATTATGAATTAAACGGTGAGTATTTTATTGATTTTTCTATTTTAGTTAATCATGCATTTCAAGATGGATATCACATTTCATTATTGATAAATGAGCTTCAAGAGATGATTTTAAAAATTAATGTTGATTCATATTTGAAGGGAGTAGCTTATGTTAAAAAGAAGTAAATATATTATGGTTAATAATGATAGATTTAATTATTATGTATATTTTCCTAGTATAGTTCAAGAAAATATGCCGGTATTAGTTTATTTACACGGTATAGGTGAACGTGGAAATGAGCTTAGTAATATTGAAAAATATGCTTTACCTAAGTATATGAATAAGTTTGAAATTCCATATATTGTTATTGCTCCTCAATGTTATGATAATAATTTTTGGGATTACCATTTGAGAGATGTTGAAAAAGTAATAGAAAAAGAATATAAAATATTCCAATTTGATAAAAAAAATATTTTTATTTTAGGCTCTAGTATGGGGGCTTATGGTGCATGGAACTATTTAATACAGCGTCCGTTGCTTTTTAAAGGAATTGTTTCAGTATCAGGTGGAATAATGTTGCCAATTGAACAAAATTTGGAGTTAATTAAAGATAAATCTATATTAATATATCATGGTGATAACGACAATATAGTTGATGTTAGCGAAAGTTTAGAAGCTTATAATAAATTAAAAAAGATTGGTGCTACTAATTTAGAGTTAAAAATTATGAAGGGTGAGAATCATTATTTAACTTCACATGCTTTTAAAGATGAGTATTTATATAAATGGTTAGAGAAAAATATAAAAGGAGTGTCAAAATGAGAGTAGTAAGTGTAGGCGATTTAGTTCTTGATTATTATTATAAAAATAACAAAATTCTTGGTGTTAATGGTGGTATGACGGCGCACAATATAATAGCTAATATTCAAAAAATGGGAATTCCTACATCTGTATATGGCGTTTGTGGTAATGATGTACAGGGACAAGTTGCTATTCAAAGTTTAAAAAAATTGGGTGTTGATACTGATAATATTATTATGATGGATAATATAAGAACAAGATGTTTTCATGTGTCTTATTTTGAAGTTGATAATAAATTATCTTTTACTTCAAAAAAAAGATGTCCGTTTTGTGAAGAAAAAAAATGGTATGAAAAAAGTTTATTAGATGCTGAATATGTAATTAATAATATTAAAAAAGATGATATTATTGTTTTTGATAATTTAAATGATGTGAATCAAAAAATTATAGATAATTGTGTGAACAAAAAAATAATTGATTTGGGTCAATATTTTGAATTTGAAAAAATTGATAATGAAAATATAGTTGATAAGTTATTTAATAAATTTGAGATTATTAATTTTAATCAAAGAGTATCAGATTATTTGATATCACGTTTAAATTTAAAAGATGAGTTAACTTTATTTAAAAAGTTAAAACCTAAATTTATGACAATAACAAAAGGTGATGCTGGTGCTGTATTTATATATGATGAACATATTTATAATTTTAACTTAATAAAAAAAGGTAATGTTGTGGATTCTACTGGAGCAGGAGATGCTTTTATTTCAAGTATAATAAAGGATTATATAAAAAGTAATTATGAGTTTAATGTCAATAATTTTGATAAATGGTATAATAACTCAAATATTTTAACATCTAAAGTAGTATCAAAAATTGGTGCTAGAGGGCATTTAAATGCTTTATATAATGTAAAAGATATAGAGAATTATTGTTATTGTGATAATTTTCTATATGGTGAAAGAAAGAAAATAAAGAGATGTAATATAAACATAAATAATTTACAAAAAAGAGTTTTGAATGCAATAGATTCATCAGTTTGTAAAAAATTAAATGATATAGAATTTAACTTAGATGATAATTGTTTATTCGTTGGTACAGGTGGTTCTTATGCTGGTGCATATTTTTCTTCAAAAGTAATAAATTTGTTATGTGGTTGTAATTCTTATGCGCTGTATCCGAGGGATATATTGTATAGAAATAACACTTATATAAATAAAATAATTTTATTTTCTTATTCTGGCACAACTAATGATATTATTACTAGTGTTAAGGATTTAATGAATAAAGAAGTATATGTTGTTACTAAAGGTGAAATACAAAAGATAGTTTTAAAAACTGGAATTCCTAAAAAAAACATATTGAGTTATAGGTCTTCTACAAATAAAGGAAAAGAAAGAGGCTTCTTATCTTTTGAGGGTTCGCTAGCCCCTTCAGCAATTTTCTTAAAATATTATTATAGTAAAATAAAACCAGATTTTGATGTTAATAATTTTATAATTAATTCTATTGAATTTTGGAATAAAAAATTAGAAAAGTTAATTAATAAAGAAATTGTTAAAAATATCAATAATAAAAGTGTAATTAATATATTTAGGGGTGATTTTACTGATTCTGCTTGCTTTGATTTAGAAAGTAAAATAATAGAATCTGGTATTTGTAATTGCATTATTCATGAAAAGAAAAATTTTTCTCATGGTAGATTTATAAATTTTGAAAATCTTAATAATGACTTTTCAATTTATTTTAAACAAAACATTACTAGCAAATACGAAAAAGAATTATTACAATATTTAGGTAATACACTATTAATCGAAAGTAATTATGACGGAATACTTGCTGAATTTGATTTGTTAATTGCTTCTCAATTTATTATATATTATATAGGAAAAGTTATGGATATTGATGTTTCGAAACCAAAGTATTCTGATAATGCTATGAAAATATATTTTTATAAAGGAGAATTATAGTTTTTTAAATCAAAAAACTCTCAAATCTTTGTGTTAAGATATGGGAGTTTTATTTAAATGAAAAAATACTAAAAATAAAATGGGTGTTTTTTAATAAAAATTATAATTAATTCTAGTTAAGAATAGATAATTATTATATAATAGGGTTGAAAGGGTGGTACTATATGAAATATATTAATTTGGGTATAGTAACAGATTATACTTTACTTTCTAGTTTAATTAAAATAGATGATTTAATAGATTATGCTATTAAAAATAAAATAGAAGCTATTGGTATATTAAATGATAATTTGTATAGTACTATGGAGTTTTATATTAAGTGTAAGAATAATAATATAAAACCTATTGTTGGTTTAATAAATAAAAATAGTGATGAAGAATATTATTTATATCCTAAAAATTATGATGGTTTAATTGATTTATTTAATAATAGATTTGAAAGTGATAATGTTGTTGCTGTTATACCTTATATAAGTATTGATATATATGATAAAGTACTTAATAAATGTAAATATATTTCATATAAAAACAAAGAAGAATTAAAAAACGCTTTATTAATAAGTAATAATGTTTTATCTTTAACTAAAGTGTATGGTTTTGGTAAAAATGATGTAAAGTATGTAAATTATTTACATATTATTGATAAAGGTTTAACTATTAGTAATTATAGTTTTGATGATTTTAGTGATAATATTTTAGATAAAAAATATGATGAATTTGATATTAATACAACTGTTAATTTTAGTAACTTTATAGATGTTGTTATAGATAATAAAGAAAAATTTATACCAAAATTTAGAGAAGATAGTGATAAATTCTTAAGTGAATTATGTGTTAAAGGACTTAGTAAGAGACTTAGTAATAATGTTAGTGATAAATATAAGAAACGTTTAGTATATGAATTAGATGTTATTAGAAAAATGGGTTATGTTGATTATTTTTTAATAGTTTATGACTATGTAAAATATGCTAAACAAAATGATATATTTGTAGGTCCTGGTAGAGGAAGTGCTGCTGGTAGTTTAGTTAGTTATTCTCTTGGAATAACAGAGATAGATCCTATTAAGTATAATTTATTATTTGAAAGGTTTTTAAATCCGGATAGAGTTACTATGCCTGATATAGATATAGATTTTGATGCTAGTAAAAGATATAAAGTTATAGATTACGTTGTATCAAAATATGGTAGAGAGTGTGTTAGTAATATAATGACTTATAGTACTTTATCTAGTAAACAAGTGTTAAGAGATGTTTCTAAAGTATTAGAAGTAGATAGTAAACTTGTAGATAGATTATGTAATTATATTGAACCTAAAGTAAGTTTAAAAGATAATTTAAATGATTCTGTAAAGAAAATGATTGAACAATATAGTAATTTAAAGAATGCTTATTCTGTATCTATAAAATTAGAAGGTATAAAAAGACAAATAGGTACTCACGCAGCAGGTGTTGTTATTAGTAGTAAGAAACTAACTGATATTATTCCAGTTATTAAAAATAGTGATAGTTATTTAACTGGTTATACTATGGAATATTTAGAGTATTTGGGTTTATTAAAAATGGATTTTCTTGCTATTAAAGATTTAACTATATTAGATAGTATTATTAAAAGTATTGAAAATAAAATTAATAAGAAAATAAATATACATAGTATTCCGTTAGATGATAAAAAGACTTATATAGAGTTTTCTAAAGGAAATACTAGTGGTGTTTTTCAATTTGAAAGTAATGGTATGAAAAATTTTTTAAGAAAGTTAAATCCAAGTAATTTTTCTGATTTAATAGCAGCACTCGCTATTTTTAGACCGGGACCTATGGCAAATATTGATACTTATATTAAGAGAAAAACTGGAAAAGAAGAAATAGATTATATTCATGATGATTTAAAAGGTATTTTGGCTGATACTTATGGTATTATTATTTATCAAGAACAGATAATGCAAATTTTATCTAAGATGGCTAGTTACAGTTATGCTGAAAGTGATATTATTAGAAGAGCTATTAGTAAGAAAAAATTAAATGTTATAGAAGATGAAAGAACAAAATTTGTTAGTAATTCTTTGAAAAATGGTTATAGTGAAGATGTATCTAATAAAGTTTATGATTTAATACTTAAGTTTGCTAATTATGGATTTAATAAGAGTCATTCTGTTAGTTATGCGTTGGTTGGATATGAAATGTGTTTTTTAAAAACTTATTATCCTTTGTATTTTTATACGTCTTTGTTAAATTATAATATTGGTAGTGATATAAAAACTAAAGAATATTTAGATTGTTTAAAAAGAATGTCTATAAATATTATGAAACCTGATATTAATTTGAGCGATAGTAGATACAGAATAATTGATGATAATATTTTACTTCCATTTAATATAATTAAGAATATTGGAACTAGTGTTAGTGATATTATTGTTTCTGCTAGAGGTAATGGTTTTAAAGATTATTTTGATTTTGTTAAAAAGTTAAATGTTAAAGGATTGGGTATTAAAACATTAGAAGTATTAATACTTGCTGGATGTTGTGATTCATTTAACTTAAGTAGACATACTATGGTAGAAAATTTATCTGATGCAATAGATTATAGTGAATTAAGTGTTGGAGTTGACGATGTATTTTTAAGTACTCCTAATATAAATGAATTTAAAGAATATGATAAAGATGATTTAATAAATGAAGAAAAAGAATTATATGGTTTTTATTTAGGTAATCATCCTGTAATGAAATATAATAATACTGTTAAATTAATAAATTTAGATAAGTATTTTGATAAGTCTGTTAAATTATATTTATATGTAGATGAAATAAAGAAAATAAAAACTAAAGATGAAATGAATATGGCTTTTATTGTATGTAGTGATGAAACAGATAATACAGATTTGATAGTTTTTCCTAATAAGTTTAACTTAATTAGTAATGTTAAAAGTGGAGAGATTATTAATGTTTACGGTAGAGTAGAAAAGAGATATGATAAATATCAGATATTGGTTAATGATATAAAAAAAGTTTATAAATAGAATGGTAAAATATTCTATTTATTTTTTTTAAAAATATTATATAATATATTTACGTGGTGGTTAGTATGAGAAAGAGTAATTTAATATTGTTTTTTATATATTATTTTTATTTATTGTTTTTAGAAATAGTATTTAGAATAGTTGGAATAGGTAGTGTAAGTTTTAATATAATTTATACGTTTATATATTTAGTACCTGTAAGTTTTATATTAGTTTTTTTAAATAGAATATTTTATAAATATGGTTCTGTTGTAAATAAAATTATATTATTTTTAGTAAGTATATATTTTAGTTTAGAAATTGTTTTTAAAAAGATATTTAATGTATATTTTTCTATACGTAGTGCTGGTTTGGCAGGTAATGTAGGCAGTTTTATTGGTGAAACGTTTAAGTATATATTTAATAATTTTTTATATATTGTTTTGATGTTTATTCCTTTTATTTTAGTTTGTGTATTTGGTAAATATATTAAGTTTAATAGAATTAGTAAGAAAAATTTTTTTGTGTTTTTGATATTAATATATAATGGTTTTACTATATATGGTATTAGTACTAATTATAATAGTGATATTAAATCTTTATATTTTAATGTAGATAATGATAATTTATATAAGGAATATGTTGGTGTTATTCCTACTTTATGTTTAGATTTTAAAAGAAGTATATTTGGAATTGATGAAAGTGTATTATCTGTTTATAAAGAAGAAGTTAAGGAAGTTAAGTATGATAAAAATATAATTGATATTGATTTTGATAGTTTGATAGAGAATGAAAATGATGATATGTTAGTTAATATGCATAATTATTTTAAAGAGGAAACGGGTACTTATAAGAATAAATATACAGAGTATTTTAAGGATAAAAATTTGATTTTATTTATGGCTGAAAGTTTTAATTCTATTGCTGTTAGGGAAGATGTTACTCCTACTTTATATAAACTTGTTAATAGTGGTTTTGTTTTTAAAAATTATTATTCTCCTGTAATTTTGAGTACTATAGGAGGAGAGTATCAAGAATTAACTGGTCTTTATCCTTCTTTAGATATTTTATCTAGAGTGTGGAGAAATGGAAAGAATAGTTATAATTGGGGTATTGGAAATAGGTTTAAAGATTTAGGCTATAGCGTTTATGCTTATCACGATAATCAGTATAATTTTCAAAATAGAAATAATTATTTAAATGCATTAGGTTTTTCTAATTATACTGGTTGTGGAAATGGTTTAGAAAAGAAGATAAATTGTAAGGTTTGGCCACAAAGTGATGTAGAGATGATTGATGCTACGTTTGATGATTATATAAATGAAGATAAATTTTTAGTATATTATGCTACTGTTAGTGGTCATATGGATTATAATTGGGGTAATTATATTGCTAATAAGAATAGAGATTTAGTAAGTGGACTTAATTATAGTTTAGAAAGTAGTGCTTATTTAGCAACACAAATAGAACTTGATAAAGCGTTAGAAAGTTTGATAGATAAACTTAGTAAAAGTGGTAAATTAGATGATACTGTTATTGCTTTAGTAGGGGATCATTATCCTTATGCTTTAGATATTAGTAATATAAATGAATTGTCTAGTTATGAAAGAGATAGTACGTTTTTAATTAATAAGAGTAATTTTTTACTTTGGAATAATAAAATGAAGTCTGTTAATGTTGATAAAGTTGGAAGTCAAATTGATGTTATTCCTACAATATATAATTTGTTTGGAGTAAAATATGATTCTAGATTATTTGCTGGTAAAGATATTTTGAGTAATACAGAAGGCCTTGCTGTATTTAATAATCAAAGTTGGGTTACAGATAAAGGTAGTTATAATAGTGTAACTAAAGAATTTATTTC
Organism: uncultured Bacilli bacterium; assembly: GCA_934089255.1. GTDB lineage: Bacteria > Bacillota_I > Bacilli_A > RF39 > UBA660 > UMGS1124. The sequence continues at coordinate 27,634 of CAKOJI010000011.1, forward strand.
TACTGGTGGTGATGTATCTCAAGAGTATATAGATAATATTAATAATATTGTTAAGAATAAAGTAAGTATGAGTAAAAATTTAATGAAGTATAATTATTATGATTATGTAACAAAAAAAGTTGAGAATTAATTTTTCTCAACTTTTTATCTGTTATAGAATTCTACGATTAATGATTCGTTTATTTCGGCATTAAGTTCGTTTCTTTCTGGTAATCTTAAATAAGTACCAGTTAATTTTTTATTATCAAATTCTACATATGCTGGAGTTTTGATGTTTAATTCGATAGTATTTAATATAGCTTTATGTTCTTTACTATTTTCTTTAACAGCAATTACATCTCCAGGTTTACAAGAATAACTAGGAATGTTAACGTTTATACCATTTACAGTAATATGTCCATGGTTAACGATTTGTCTTGCTCCACGTCTAGTAGTAGCAAGTCCCATTCTATAAACTAAATTGTCTAATCTACTTTCTAATAATTTTAGGAAGTTTTCACCAGCTATACCTTGCATTTTAGAAGCTTTTTCAAATGTTCTTCTAAATTGTTTTTCGTTTAATCCATACATAAATCTAACTTTTTGTTTTTCTTGTAATTGGATACCGTATTCACTAACTTTTTTACGTCTTGAAGTACCATGTATTCCAGGAGCGTAAGGTCTACGGGCTAAGTCTTTTCCATTTTCTAATGTTGAAAAACCTAATCTTCTAGATTTTTTGTATGCAGGTCCTGTATATCTTGACATTTAATTATCTCCTTTCTAATATATTACTTAACGAAGTTTTAAATTATTAATAGGGTGTTATTTATTCTTTCACTTTGGCAGCAAGCTACTAGATTCTAGAAATAAACACATTACTAATATTTAAAATAAACTGCCATCAAGCAATCAATATTATACAGTAAATTATAATTTTGTCAATTGAAATTATTCTAAAAGTCTTTACAAATTTAATTTAATAGTGTTATAATACGGTTATCAGATTTAAGTGGGCAGAATATCCCACTTTTATTTATGTTTGGAGGGACTATGGAAAGTACTTTAGAAAAGATTAAAGATTTAATTAGTGAACCTATTAAGTCATTAGATTTAGTTGTTGATTCTATTGAGTATGTTAAATCAGGAAAGTATAATTTTTTAAATATTGTTTTAGATAGAATTAATGGTATTGATTTAGATACAATTGTTGAGGCAACTAATATTATTAATCCTATTTTAGATGAATATGATTTGATAAATGAAGAATATATTTTAGATATTTCAAGTAAGGAAAGAGGTTAATTTATGAATGGTAAAGAATTTATTAAAGCTGTAAAACATATTACAGAGGAAAAGGGTATAAGTGAAGATGTAGTTTTTGAAGGAATGGAACAAGCTTTACTTACTGCTTATAAGAAAAATTTTAAAGGTAAAACTAATGTTAAAGTTGAAATTGATAGAAAAACTGGGGATATTAAAGTTTTCACTTATTATGTTGTAGTTGATGAGTATCATGATGGTGAAGAGTATATTGATGAAGAAGGTAATACTAAATTTACTGAACCTGATATAAACGAGGATGCTCAAGTGTTACTAGAAGATATAATTAGTAAACATCCAGATGCTAAAGTTGGAGATGTTTATCAAGAAGAAGTTACTCCACAAGATTTTGGTAGAATTGCAACATCTACTGCTAAGCAAGTTTTAACACAAAAGGTTAGAGAAGCTGAAAGAAATAGTATAATGGAAGAATTTCAAGATAAACAAGATGAAATAATGGTTGGTAGTCTTGCTATGGAAGATGTTAGAAATTATTATGTAGATTTAGGTAGAGCGCATGGTATTTTACCAAAGAGTGAGATAATTCCAGGAGAACAATTAAAAATGGGAAGTAGTATTAGAGTTTATGTTAGTAAAGTTGAAAACACTACTAAAGGTCCTTTAATACTTCTTACTAGAAAACATTATGGTTTTGTTAAAAGATTATTTGAAAATATTATTCCTGAATTTAAAGATGGTATTTTAATACTTCATGGAGTTGCTAGAGAAGCTGGTGTTAGAAGTAAAGTAAGTGTATCTAGTATGAATCCTAATATTGATCCAATTGGAACTTGTATAGGTGAAAGAGGAAGTAGAATTGCTAGTATTCTTGCAGAATTGAATGGCGAAAAAATTGATTTAGTACTATATAGTGATGATGATGCGGAATATATAAAAAATGCTTTAAGTCCTGCTAAAGATGTAATTGTTAGTATAATTGATAATACTAAGAATCGTGAAGCTTTGGCTATAGTAAATGATGAAAATCAAAGACTTGCTATTGGTAAGAATGGTATAAATATAAAACTTGCTAGTAAATTAACAAAATTTAGAATTAATATTAAAACTATGGAACAAATAAATGAAGAAGGTAATAAGTAATAGTCTAATATAAAATGTGTTAAGGGGTGATATTATGAAATATAAAAAAATTCCTATGCGTATGTGCGTTGTTACGCGAGAGAAGTTACCAAAAAAAGAATTAATTAGAATTGTAAAAAATAAAGAAAATGAAATTTTTGTTGATGAAAGTGGGAAACAAAATGGTAAAGGGGTTTATTTAAAATTAGATAAAGAAGTTATAGAAAAAGCTCGTAAGAATAAAATATTAAATATATGTTTAGAATGCGAGATAAATGATGATGTTTATGTTAAATTATTAAGTTTAGTTAAATAGAAAGAAGGTATTTTATGACTGTAAAAGATTATGCTTTAGAATCAGGATTTACTATTCAAGAAGTATTAGAAAAATGTAAGGAACTTGATATTAAAGTGAGTAGTGGATCTGACTTTTTAGATGATGATGGTATTATTATGCTAGATAATTGTATGCATTTAATTAGTACAGAAACTGAGATGGATTATAATGATGCAGATGAACTTGATGAGGCTGTTGAGAATATAATGTTAGATAGTAAATTACAAGCTAAAGAAAATAGTTCTACTAACAAAAAACAAAAGGTAAAGAAAAAGAGTATTAATGAAAAAGATAAGAGTGAGTATTTGAAAAATAAGAAAGCTATGTATAAAAACAAAGAAAAATTATCTAATAATGTTAAGGATGAGAATGTTGTTCTTTATAAAGATGGTATGACTTTAGGAGAACTTGCTCAAGAACTTAATGTTAATGCAACTGATATAATGAAAAAATTAATTGGTATGGGATTAATGATAACAATTAATCAAAGTATTGATTTTGATAATGCGGAGATAATTTCTTTAGAATATAATAAAACATTAAAAAGAGAAGAAACTCAAGATATTTCTAATTTTGAAGAATATGAAATTGTTGATAATGAAAGTGATTTAGTTAATCGTCCACCAGTAATTACAATAATGGGACATGTAGATCATGGTAAAACTAGTTTACTAGATTATATTAGAAATAGTCATGTTGTCGATAAAGAATTTGGTGGTATTACACAACATATAGGCGCATATCAAATAAATTATAATGGTAATAAAATTACATTTATAGATACACCTGGGCATGCTGCTTTTACTGAAATGCGTGCAAGGGGTGCTAGTATTACTGATATTGTTATTATTATAGTTGCCGCTGATGATGGAGTAATGCCACAAACTAAGGAAGCAATTGATCATGCTCTTGCAGCAAATGTTCCAATTGTTGTAGCAGTTAATAAAATTGATAAACCTGATGCTAACCCAGATAGAATTTTAACAGAAATGGCAGAAAATAATATTACTCCAGAAATTTGGGGAGGAAATGTGCCTTTTGTTAATATTTCTGCTAAAACTGGTGAGGGTGTAGATAAATTACTTGATACATTACTTGCAATAAGTGAAGTTTCTGAGTTAAAAGCAAATCCTAATAGATATGCTGTTGGTACAGTAATAGAATCACGTGTAGATAAAGCAATTGGTGGTGTTGCAACTCTTTTAATTCAAAATGGTACTTTAAGGTTAGGTGATCCGATTGTTGTTGGAACTGCTCACGGTAGAGTTAGAACTTTTAAAAATGATTTAGGAGAAAATATTGTTGAGGCTGGGCCTAGTACACCTGTTGAAATTACTGGTTTATCTGATAACCCTTCTGCAGGAGATAAGTTTATGGCGTTCGAATCTGAAAAAATGGCTCGTGAAGTTGCAGAAAAAAGATTAATTCAAGCTAAAGCTCAACAACAAAAAAAAGAAGTAGTTAGTTTTGAAAGTTTATTTCAACAAATGCAAAGCGGAGTTAAAGAAATCAATGTTGTTCTTAAATGTGATGTTAGAGGTAGTGAGGAAGCAGTTAAAAATGCTTTGGAAAAAATTGATGTTGAAGGTGTAAAGGTTAAAGTTATTAGAAGTGGTATAGGAACTATTACTGAAAGTGATATAGTATTAGCTAATGCAAGTAATGCTATTGTTATTGGATTTAATGTAGTACCTAATTTAATAACTAAAGAAGTTGCTAAAGAATACAATGTTGAATTAAGACTTTATACAATTATTTATAAATTGGTTGAAGAAATGGAACTTGCTATGAAAGGAATGCTAGATCCTGAATACGAAGAAAAAGTAATTGGTACTGCACAAGTAAGAAAAATATTTACATTTTCTAAAGTTGGAAAAATCGCTGGTGTAATGGTAACAGATGGAATTATAAAATCTACTGCGAACGTTAGAGTAGTTCGTGATGGTGTTATAATTTATGATGGTAAGGTAGGAAGCATTCAAAGAGAAAAAGATTCTGTTAAAGAAGTTAAATCAGGTTTTGAATGTGGTGTTACTATTGAGGGTTATAGTGATATAAAAGAGAACGATGAATTTGTATTTTATGAAAATGTTCTTGTAAAAAGATAAATCTCACATTATGGTGAGATTTTTTTGTTTAAATGAGTTTGTTTTAATAATTTAATTTTGACTTGTGTTCTTGTAAGGAATTATTAAAAATGTTAAAATATATTTAGAAATGGGTGATATTATGAATCAAATAAAATTAAAAAGAATAGGTAGTCAAATTGTTAAAGAGGTTAGTGATATTTTAAATAATGTTGCAAGAGATCGTATAATGCATACAATTACTATTACTGGTTGTGATGTTTCTAACGATTTAAGTTATGCTAAAGTTTATTTTACAAGTGCTATGGATATTGATAAAAAACAAATAGAAAAAGAGTTAGAGGAAGCAAGTGGATATATTAGACATGAACTTTCAGAAAGAATTGATATAAGACATACGCCTAAGTTAGTTTTTAAGTTTGATGAATCGATAGAGTATGGTAATCATATAGATAAAATCATAAGTGAAATTCATGGTGAGGACAATGAATGATATTATTGATGTAATAAATACAAATAAAACTTTTTTGATAACTGCTCATAAAAATCCTGATGGAGATGCTATTGGTAGTTCAATTGGTTTATATTTAGCTTTAAAAAAAATTAATAAAGTTGTTGATGTTGTTATAAAAGATGCTCCTAGAACGTTTTCTTATTTAGAAGGTTTTGATGAAATAAAAAGTGAAATGAATAAAAAATATGATGTTCTTATTATTTTAGATACTGCTGATGAGATGAAGGTTAATTATATAGAAGCTTTTAATATGGTTAATGAAACTGTTTTAATAGATCATCATATTAGTTCTTCAAGATATGCTAATTATAATTATGTTGAAACTTTGTCTAGTTGTTCTATGGTAATATTAAAATTAATTCATAATTTGAATATTTCTTTAGATAAAAGTATTGCCGAAGCAATATACACTGGGTTGATTACTGATACTGGATGTTATAGAAATAAAAATGTTGATAGAAATACTTTTGATGTATCTAGTGAGTTGTCTAAATTTATTGATGTTTCTAAAGTTATTAAGTTATCTGTTGGTACTATAAGTTGTAAAGCTTTTGAATTAAAAAAAATATGTATAGAAAATTTAGAATTTTATATGAGTGGTAAAATAGGATATTCATATATAAGTGAAGATGATATTGTTAAGATAGGTGCTAGTTATGATGAAGCGAGTAGTTTAGTTAATATTGCTCGTGAAATTGAAAACGTTGAGGTATCTATATTTGTTAGATTTTTTAAAAATGAAACTAGAGTGTCTTTTAGAAGTAATAATGTAGATGTAAATAAAATTGCTCAAACTTTTGGTGGTGGTGGGCATATATATGCTAGCGGTTTATCTGTAGATCCTAGTTTAAATAGAGAAAAAATTAAAAATGACATTTTAATAGAAGTGGAAAAAAGTATAAATGAATGGAATAATAATTGTAAATAAAGAAAAGCATTATACATCAAGAGATGTGGTTAATATTATTTCTAAAATTTTAAAAACAAAAAAGGTAGGGCATACTGGTACGCTTGATCCAATAGCAGAAGGTGTTTTAGTAATATGTGTTGGTAAGGCAACTAAGTTGTGTGATTATTTAACTTCATCATATAAAGAATATATTGCAGAGTTTGATTTAGGTTATTTGACAGATACTTTAGATAATACAGGTATTAAGTTAAAAACAAGCAATAAAGTTGTTTTGGAAGAAGAAATCTATGATGTTGTTAAAAGTTTTTGTGGAGAATATGAACAAGTAGTACCTAAATATAGTGCTGTAAAAGTTAATGGAAAAAAATTGTATGAATATGCTAGAAGTAATGAAGATATTGTTTTACCAAGTAGAAAAGTAGATATAAAAAGCATTGATATTGTACATGTTAAAAATAATACGGTTAAGATAAAATGTACTGTTAGTAAGGGAACATATATTAGAAGTTTAATTAGAGATATAGGTGATAAATTAGGTACGTATGCTACAATGACTTATTTAGTAAGAACTAAACAAGGTGAATTTGATATTAGTAATAGTAATACATTAGAAGAAATAAAAAGTGGACATTATAAACTTATAAGTTTAGAAGAACTTTTTTCAAAGTATTATAAAATTGATTTAGATGACGTTCTTTATAAAAAGATTTCTAATGGAATGGAATATAATATTAGAGTTGACGATGATTATATAACTTTTTACTATAATAATTTATTAGTTGCTATATATAAAAAAGAAAAAACTAATATTTTTAAGCCGTTTATAATGATTAATTAATTTTTAATATAAAAACCGTGTTATTAGCGCGGTTTTTATAACATCATAATTTGATTTTTATTCAGATTAGTTAATTTTATTATTTTGTCTATTGGAATTCCTTCGTCTTTTAGTGATTTTGCTAGGTTTAATTCACGCATTTTTAATGTTTCTTCTCTTTTCATTAGTTCTTGATCTTTTAATTTGCGTTTCTTGTCTTCTATTGCACGTTTCTTGTCTTCCATCGCACGTTTCTTGTCTTCCAATTTACGTCTTCTATCTTCTTCTGCACGCATTTCTAATTTTACTTTCTCTGCTTCTTCTCTGTCATATGTTACTGGGTATCCTTCTTTAAAATTTAATCTTGCCATATAATCCATAATACTTAGCACTTCCTTTCTTTT